>JABFXB010000148.1 GCA_013361975.1 Dermatophilaceae bacterium | reverse complement strand
ACCCGGCGATGCTGAGGCTCATCGAGGAGGGCTCCCTCCGGCCGGCCGAGCTGGTCGGCCGGGTCATCGGCCTCGAGGACGCCGGCGAAGCACTCGCCACGATGGACCAGCCGGGGTCGACGGGGATGACCGTCGTCCGCGTCTGACGCCGGCCGAACCCGCGCGTCAGGCTGAGGCCGAACCTCGAAGGAGGGCGGGGCGCTGTCGTGCCATCACCGCGCCCAGGACGATCCACTCCAACCCGATCACCAGGGTCGGGAGCTCGAAGAGCCGCCGGTTGAGCGCCTGGAAGAGGGCGCTCGATGCGATCAAGGGGATGACGGACAGGGCAAGACCCATCGGGTAGCTCTTCCACCTGTCCGGCAGAGAGGCGGTCCGTCGGATCACGATGCCTACCAGCAGGGTTCCCACGATCGATCCGACGGCCGCCAGAGTGATGAAGGGAGTGAGCACGGTGACGGTGTCTCCCGTCGGGATCCATTGGGCGGGGCCCATGTACATCCCGAGCACGGACACGACAGCGCACAGCTCGGCAATGCCTGCAAGTGTCAGGCCCGCCCGAGCCAGCCTCGACCTGTTTCCCTCGAGCAGGTTGTACAGCCCGAGCACCGCGACGGGGAAGAACATCGGCGCTATCTCGTAGACGACGGGCGGCTGAACCCCCGCAATCATCAGCCCGGCGGCCTTGATCGCCCAGAACAGGCCTCCGACGGCAGACGCAACACTGCCGACGAGGAGCAACCGCGGCGATCCAGCCATGCCAAACATCCCTTCATGTCCGTCGTTCTCCCGTGCACCGTGCGACTCGGCTCATGATCCCAGCATCAGCGGGCGAGGTCGGCGGAAATTCCCCAGCCCGGAGCGGTCCCGGCTGCCGCCCGTCGCGAAGCTCGATCGGCCTAGCGGCGTCGGCGGGTGAAGCGCATCGGGTCGAAGGCGGAAACGCTTGCAGCTGAGCCGTGTTCGACGAGATCGGCGACCAGCGACGCCGTGGGAGCGGCGAGGCTCAGCCCGAGCATGTTGTGGCCGGTCGCCACGACGACGCGGTCCGCGCCCGGTGCGCAGCCGATGAGCGGCTTGCCGTCGGGCGTCATCGGGCGGGGCCCGACCCGCTCGTCGGTGCTGGCGTCCCAGTCGACGCCGGTCAGGTAGGGCGCCGCCTTGCGCTTCATGACGTCGATGCGCCCCGCGCGCAGTCCCTCCGGCGTCCCGTCGAGCTCGACCATGCCGACCACGCGCGTGCGGCTGCCCATGGGGGTCACCCCGACGTGGGTGTCACCGAGCCGCAGCACGTGCGTGGGCGGGTGCTCGGGGTGGATCGTGAAGCTGTAGCCCTTGCCCGGGGTCACGTAGCCGCGGATCCCCAGTGGCCGCAGCAGCTGCTCGGCCCAGGCGCCTGCGGCGATGACGGCGTGGCCGGTCTCGACGACGCCCGAGCGGGTGGCGAGCTCGACCTGCGTGCCTCGCTGGCGCACCGCCAGGACCGGAGTGTTCTCGACGATGCGCACGCCTCGTGACCGCAGGGACTCGCCGAGGCGATCCACGAGCCGTGACGGGTCCAGCCACCGGTCGCCCCGATGGACGAACCCGAACCGGGCTGCGTCGCCGAGTCCCGGCTCGAGTTCCAGGAGCGCCCGGCGTTCCAGGATCGGCTCGGGCGCCGGGCAGAGGCCGCGTCGCGAGACCGAGAGCAGGGACGCCCGTGAGGCCTCCGCCTCCTCGCGGGTCGGGTGCAGCATGAGGAACCCCTCGTCCTGCAGGTCGTCGATGATCCCGGCCGCAACGAGCTCGTCGACGAGTCCGGCCGTGCGACGGTTGAGCAGGTCGAGCTCGTCCCAGGACCGGCTGAACGTCCGCCCGCCTGAGCTGGCGAGGAACCGCGTCAGGTAGCCCGCCACCCGCGGGAGCGCACGCGCGCTCAGGAGGAAGCTGCCGCTCCCCGGCGAGACGAGCGAGCGTATGCCGTCGCGCACCACATCCCGCGACGGGAGCGGGTCGCTGCGGGCGGGGCAGACCCAGCCCCCGTTGACGCGAGCCGCGCCCCCGCCGAGCCCGCTCCCGGCTTCGAGGACCGTGACGGCATACCCTCGCTCGACGAGCTCGTGCGCGCTGAACAGCCCGATCAGCCCGCCACCGACGACGGCGACCTCACCGGCCGGCATCAGAAGCGCTGGTCCCGCATGTCGCTCGACACGCGCGGCTCGCCCCGCGCGCTGAGCTCCGCCTCCTTGATCTGGGCCCGCCGGTCGTCGCCGGGCTCCACGTCTGCATCCGGGTCGACGTGCGTCGGGTCGAGCACTCGCTTGAGGAAGGTCCGGGTGCGATGGTGCTGCGGGTCACCGATGACGCGGTCGGGATGCCCCTCCTCGACGATGACGCCGCCGTCCATGAAGATGACGCGGTCGGCGACCTCTCGCGCGAACGCCATCTCGTGCGTCACCACGATCATCGTCATGCCTTCGGAGGCCAACCGTCGCATCACGGCCAGCACGTCGCCGACGAGCTCCGGGTCGAGGGCCGAGGTCGGCTCGTCGAAGAGCATCAGGTCGGGCTCCATCGACAGCGCGCGGGCGATCGCGACACGCTGCTGCTGCCCGCCGGAGAGCTGCGCCGGGAAGGCGTCGGCCCGGTCCGCGAGCCCCACCTTCTCGAGATTCGAGCGGGCGACCTGCTCGGCCTGGGACTTGTCCCGCCTGTGGACGACCTGCTGCGCGACGGTGCAGTTGTCGAGGACGGTCAGGTGCGAGAAGAGGTTGAACTGCTGGAAGACCATCCCCATCCTGCTGCGCACCCGGTCGATGTCGCAGTCGGGGTCGGTGACGTCGATCCCGTCGACGAGCACCGTGCCGCCGGTGGGCTGCTCGAGCAGGTTGATGCACCGCAGCAACGTGGACTTGCCCGAGCCCGAAGGCCCGATCACGCAGACCACCTCACCCTGACTGATCGCGGTCGTGATGTTGGTCAGCACCTCGACCGACCCGAAGGACTTGCGAAGGTCCGTGATCTCGACGACCGCGTCGCCGGGCGGCGAGGACGTACGCGTGGGGGACGGGTGGGTCGTCATCGGGCCCTCGCAGTCTTGGCTTCCATCCGCCTGACCGCGAAGGTGAGCGGCAGGGTGATGAGGAGGTAGCAGAGACCCGCGATGACGAGCGGCGTGAGGTTCGCGTTCGTGTTGGCAAGGTCCCGGCCGTACTTGGTCAGGTCGAACGACGTCGAGGACAAGCCGATGATGTACGCGAGCGAGCTGTCCTTGACGACGAGGATGAGCTCGTTCGTCAACGGCGGCGTGACGATCCGGAACGCCTGCGGGAGAACGATCTTGCGGGTCGCGGCACCGGCCGGCATACCGAGCGAACGGGCTGCCTCGACCTGCCCCTTCGGCACGGCCTGGATGCCGGCGCGGATCGTCTCCGCCATATAGGCGGCCGCGACGATGCCGAGGGCGCTCCACACCGTTCCATAGATGCCGAAAGGGATCTCGAGTCCGGGAAAGGCCAGCGGGAGCAACCCGAAGGCCAGGAGCACGATGATCGCCGGCAAACCCCGGAAGAACTCGATGTAGACCGTCGCGATCCAGCGGTAGGGACCGACGGACGACAGACGCATGAGAGCGAGGATCGTCCCGAGCACGAGGCCGAGGACGAACGCGCCCAACGCGTACGCGACCGTGTTGAAGAGCGCCCGGCCCAGCCCCTGGGTGAGGGTGTCGACGATCAGGTCGCCGCGGAAGAAGACCTTCTGGATCTGGGGCAGGTCTGCGACCGATACGAGGACGACGACGGCGACCACGAGAACGGCGTACTGCACCCACCGGACGCGTTGGGCCCGCTTGCGGGGCGAGAGCCTGCGCACTCGCCCCGCTGCTGCAGGGGACGTCATGGCAGCGACCTCAGGGAACGGTCGGCATCACGGCCGGCTCGGAACCGAACCACTTCTTGTAGCTCGCCTTGTAGGACCCGTCCCCGATGGACTTCTTGAGGGCCGCGTTGAAGGCGTCCTTGATCTTGGCGGCGTTGGCGTCGTCCTTCTGGAAGAGGAAGCCGTACTGCTCGCCGGTGTCGAACTCCTTGACCACCGCGAAGTCCGGGTTGGTCTTGGCGAAGTCGAGCAGTGGACCGTTGTCGTTGATCGCCGCGTCGACGCGACCGGACTGCACGCCGGCGATCTCGGTGGGCAGGTCGTCGAACACGACCGTCTCGTAGCCGTTGGCGTCCTTGTTCTTGTCGCCGTACGCCTGGCCGGTCGTGTCGGTCTGGACCCCGAGCTTCTTGCCCTTGAGGGACGACAGGTCGGTGATGCCCCCGGACTTCTTGGCCAGGAGGGCCTGCGTCGCGCTGAAGTAGGGCGCCGAGAAGGCCACGGACTTCTTCCGCTTGTCGTTGATGGTGACCGCGCCCATCGCCATGTCGCACTTCTTCGCGGCGAACACGGCACCGGAGGTCTGCGAGGCGAAGTCGATGTCGACGATGGTCACGTTGGGCTGCCCGAGCTGCTTCGCCGCGGCCTGCGCGAGGTCCATGTCGAAGCCGATGACGTTTCCTGAGCTGTCCTTGAACTCGAACGGCTTGTAGGACAGGTGGGTGCAGACCGTGAGCGTCCCCGAGCTGACGAGCTGCGGACCACCAGAGGGATTGCTGCCGGTGCTGCCACCGGAGTCGGAGCTCGAACCACAGGCCGCGAGGGCGAGGGAGGCGGCGGAGACGACCGCCGCGAAGCCGAGAAGGCGGGACCTGACCTGCGACATTTGTGTTCCTCCAAGGTTGTTGGTAGCGGCGAGACTACCCAGCGGTGCCCGGTCCGGGGACGTCCACGACGGCACGTTGCGAAAACTGGCCAAACCGACTCTGCGGGCGTCTCGGAGGATGGACGGACGCGAGCTGTCGAACCGTCACAAGGGCCCGCGGCGACCTACTTGGACGGCTGCGGGACCGTGCACGTGACCTTGGGGTTCACCCCGAGGTAGTTCAGCGGTCCGGCCAACACCGTGGTCGCTATGGAGGTGACCGTGGCGCAGTTGTTCGGATCGCTCTGGAAGTATCCGCGCTGGTAGGTCGCTGCCACCCCGACGAGCAGCCAAAGGACGACTACCAGCGTGACGAGCCGACCGATCATGTCCGGCCTCCTGGTTTCGCCACCGCCTCGCAGCAGTGGAGACGTATCTTCTGCTTTCAGGGTAATCCGGATCCAGGCGCGAACCCGGGCCACGACCGGTCAAGGCTGTGCCTAGACACCGGCTACGTATGCAGTGAGGAAGTTGCCGCCTGGATGCGGAGGTGTCGACGACAGGAGGCGACGTCTCAACGGAGACCCCCGGGCGCTGGGCGGTGCCAAAATGTGAACGTGGCGTCGGACACTCGGATGGTTGCCTTGGGTTTCGGCAAGTTCGTGCGTGCGGATCGCATCTTCGCCCTCGAGCGAATCACTGGGGAGGAACGTGGTGACGGTCACCGCACCCGGGTCTGGATCGATGGCATCGCTGATCCGTTGATCGCCTCACGGACCGAGGGCACCATCCTTCGCGACATGGGTCAGGAGGCTGCCGTCGTCGGCCCCGAGTTGGACGAAGCCTTGGACCTGGCCGCACGGCTCGCAGCCGCGGCCAAAGAAGGCCGGGTGGATCTGAGTGACCTTGGTCGTCGAGCCCGAAGGCTTCTCGCGTCGACGACAAGGTCTGCCTCTGCCGGCGACGCAACCGATTGAGCGGCGCAGCTATCTCCTGCATCACTGGTACGACGTGGCGCTCGTAGCGCTGCCACTGCTTCGACCGCTGAGGGTGCTACGGCTTCTCGCGCTCGTGCGAATCTCGGACCGGTCGGCCGCCAGCAAGCTAGCGGGGCGCGAACCGGCTGGCCGGACCATGACTCGCCACGGGCTCGTGCTGCGACGTTCAGGCTCTCGTCACCGGTCGTTGGTTCCCGGCGACCACCATGGGGAGACATGACGGACCTCTCTCGCCGATCCTTGCTCCGTGGCTCTGCCGGCATGGGCTTGGCCGCCCTCAGCGCCGGCACCGTTGCACGGCCAGCCGCTTCGCTGGTGCGCACGGGCCAGCCGATGTTGACGCATGGTGTGCAGTCTGGTGACCCGGAGGCCGGGGCGATCACCTTGTGGAGCCGCGCGGACCGTCCCGCCCGGCTGGTTGCAGAGGTGTCCTCCGACTCGTCGTTCCGGCGGGTGCTTCGCCGGATGAGCACACCAGTTGTCACTGCTGGGTCCGACTTCACTGGCCAGCTGCGGATGCATGGTCTGCCCTCGGGCGCCGACCTGCACTACCGCATCACCCCGGTCGACCCCGATAATCCCAAGCTCGTCGGTGAGCCGATGCTCGGACGCTTCCGGTCAGCGGTGACCGACCGGCGTCCGATCCGCTTCCTGTGGTCGGGCGACATCGCCGGGCAGGGCTGGGGTGTCAACCCCGACCTCGGCGGCTTCCCGATCGCGCGGGCGATGGCGGCAGCCAACGCAGACTTCTTCCTGAGCTCGGGCGACAACGTTTACGCGGACGGCCCGGTCAAGCCAGAGGTGGTGCTTCCGGACGGTCGCGTGTGGCACAACGTCGTGACCCCCGAGAAGAGCCACGCCGCGATCACGCTCGATGACTTCCGTGGCCAGTTCCGGTACAACTTGGTCGACGAGAACCGGACCTGGCGGGAGTTCCTCGCCAACTGCGCGATCGTCGCCCAGTGGGATGACCACGAGGTGCTGAACAACTGGTACCCCGGCGAGGTCTTGGTCGGCCGGTCGGGCTACCCCGACGGTACGCCGGTCGACCCGCTCGTGGCTCGGGCGAGGCAGGCGTTCCACGAGTACATGCCGATCTCGCGCACCTCGCCGGACCGGTTGGGTCGGGTCTACCGAAAGCTCTCCTACGGGCCGCTGCTCGACGTGTTCGTCCTCGACATGCGCAGCCACAAGGACCCCAACACGACAGACCTGGAAACCGTGGACGACGGTGGCATCCTCGGCCCGGAGCAGACGGAGTGGCTGATCAGGGAGCTGAAGCGGTCCCGAGCGACGTGGAAGGTGATCGCAAACGACCTGCCGCTGGGGCTCGTGGTGCGCGACTCCACCGAGGGCAAGCCCAACCAGGAGAGCATCTCCAACGGTGACCCCGGGGCGCCGAAGGGGCGCGAGATCGAGCTGGCTCGGGTGCTCACCGAGCTCAAGCGGGCCGGTGTGCGCAACCACGTCTGGCTCACCGCCGACGTGCACTACACCGCGGCTCACCGCTACCACCCTGACCGTGCGGCATACCAAGAGTTCGACCCGTTCTGGGAGTTCGTGTCTGGCCCCCTGAACGCCGGAGGCTTCGGCCCCAATGCACTGGATGCGACCTTTGGCCCCGAGGCAGTCTTCGTTGCCAGTCCGCCGCGCCCAGGCGTGTCTCCCCTGGAAGGGTTCCAGTACTTCGGTCAGGTCGACATCGACCCGCAGACGGAACAGTTGACCGTGACCCTTAAGGGCATCAACGGCCAGGCCCTGTTCACCCAGGTCCTGGACCCTGCGGCGCGCTGAGCCTCATCCAGGAGGCCTGGTCAGACAAGAGGTTCACGGCGGCGACTCGCCGGATCACTGGCAGTGTGAGCCGATCAAAGGGCAATCAGTTCGGTCGCGCAGGAAGGTCGGCTCGCGGCGACGTGACGCGCTTTCTGTGCCGTTTCCTCACCTTTATGGAACTCATTTACACACGGTGATTCCGTGGACGGGGGAAGCG
>JABFXB010000555.1 GCA_013361975.1 Dermatophilaceae bacterium | reverse complement strand
CTCGAGTCGCAGCCCTGCCACGTGAACTGCATCGACATGCGGGTGCCGAGGAAGCCCGAGAAGGTGAGGTGGTCCCAGGCGGTCTTCCAGTCGCCGAGGTCGGCGATGTTGTCGATGTGCACGGGGCCGTCGACGGGGTGGCCGAGCATCTCCTCGAGGCCGCGCGCCTTGCTGCGCGCCTTGCTCTCCATCGCCTCGGGGTCCGCCAGGGTGGCGCCGTCACCGCCGCCGAGCAGGTTGGTGCCGGCCCACGAGCGCACCCGGAGCGAGCGGGCCGCGAACATCGGGGCGAGCACCGACTTCACGAGGGTCTCGCCCGTCTTGCCGTCGCTGCCGCCCCACGGCACGCCCTGCCGCACGGCGAGCTCGGCGAGGGCCGGCAGGCGGGCGCCGGTCGAGGGCGTGAAGTCGATGAAGGCGGCGCCCGCGGTGAAGGCGGCCGCGGCGTAGACCGAGCTGGGCGGAAGGGGGGAGCCGCCCGCCGCCCAGGCTGCCTCGAGCGCCTCGAGCGAGGCGTGCGCTGCGTCGTCGGCCGCCACCGGCTCGGTGGAGCTGACGTTGACGACGACCACGCGGCTCAGCGACTCGGCCTCGGCGAACTCGCGGATGTCGGCGGCGAGGCGCTCGACGGCCCCGCGCTGGGTCTCGGTGCCCGTGCGGTGCCCGAGGCGGACCCGGGCGCAGTCGCGGTCGAGCTGGTCGGCGGCGAGCGCGAGGGCGGTGTGCGGGACGACGCCGGCGTCGGCGAGCTGGGCCGCGCGCTTGACGAGCGGCACCTCCGAGACGTCGTGGCCGCCGATGACGATGCGGTCGAGCGGGACGAGACCCGCGGCGGCCAGTTCGGGCTGCTCGGTGACGAGCCCGTCGGGCGCCGCGCCACCGGCCGTGATGAGGGCCAGGCCCGTCGCCACCGTGGTGGCGACGGAGCCACGCGCCCCGATCAGCCAGAGTCCGGTTCGGTCGTCGGTCATTTCGCTCTCCTTCGAGCTGGGTCGTGAGTGGGGACGCGGTGCCCGGCGGCGGGGGATGGGCCGCCCGCCGCCGGGCACCGGTCGGGTCGGGTCAGCGCAACGAGGCGATGACCGCTGCTGCGTCACGCTGCAGGGCGGCCGAGGCTGCCGAGTCGCGGACGTAGGAGGTGGACTTCGCCGCGTCGGCGAAACCCTGCAGCTGCGAGATCGCAGCGTCGGTGCGGCCGGCGGCCACGTGCTTCTCCGCCTGCTGGAGACGCCTCTCGAGCTCCTTCTCCCCCGCGGGGGTGACGAGGCCCTCGCGGGCCAGGCGCTCGGTGAGGGCGGTCAGCGTGAGCAGCGACGTCCGCGTCGTGAACGTCACCGTGGTGGAACGCTCGAGGCCCGCCTGGTCCTTGGCCTTGACGACGAGCGTGTGGCTGCCGAGCGGCAGCGTCCAGAGCGCGAGCGCCTTGTCCGCCGCGACCGCGGTGCCGTCGACGGTGGCCGAGACGGTGTCGATGCCGCTCGTCGCGTCGGTGGCGGTCCACGTGAGGTTGCCGGAGTTGCCGACGGTGGCCCCGTCGGTGGCGCCCGACACCGCCACGGTGGGCTGTGTCTTGTCGATCTTCACCGTGACCGAGCCGACCTGGGAGGCGTTGCCGCCGTTGTCGGTGGCCCGGTAGAGGACCGTCGTCGTGCCGTCGGCCGACAGCGTGAGCGCCGTGTTGGCGTTGACCCAGGTCGCACCGCCGTCGGTCGAGCGCTGGCGGGAGGCGACGGTGCCGTTGTCGGTCGCGTTGACCGTCACGGTGACGTTGCTCGTGTACCAGCCGTTCGCGCCGTTGGGCGTGGCCGGGCTGAGCGTCGCCGACACGGTCGGCGGCGTCTTGTCGGCGACACCGTCACCGACGAAGCCGAGCGAGTCGAGCACGACTCCGCCCGTCGAGGTGACGAAGAGGCGTCCGGTGCCGGTGGGCTTCGACGACAGGGTCGCTGCCGTGTCGGACCAGCCGGTGCTGTCCACCGCGATCGTGCCGAAGGGCGTCGCCGTCGGCGAGTTCCAGCGGAGCGAGAGGGTGCCCTGACCGGATGCGCGGGCCGTGACGCCCGTGACGCCGACGAGGTTGGCCGGGTCCCAGCCGAGGTGGTCACCGGCGTCGAACGAGGTGACCTTGCGCAGGCCGCTCGCCGTGCTGTCGCCGACGATCTCGACGCCCTGGGTCAGGTCGGCCCACTCGGCCTCCTGCTTCTTGGGGTTGAGGACGAGCTGCTCGGTGGTGGTCGCACCGGGCAGGCCGTTCGCGCCGTTGTCGGTGTAGGTGATGACGACGACGCCGAAGATGTTCTCGGTCTCGCCGTGCTGGGTCGCGTCGGCCGGGGTCGGGATCGCGAACTGGCAGCCCGTGCCCTGGCTCAGCGGGTGGGCGTGAGCGTCGTGCCCGAGGCCGAACGTCCACGAGACGCGCGAGCACACGGTCGCGGTGCCGTCCTCGGGGTCGGAGGTCGTGACGTTGAACGGCACGGCCTGGCCCCAGTCGAAGAAGGCCCCGTTCGGCGGCGTCGTGATGTTCACGGTCGGCGCGACGTTGCCGACCGAGATCGAGGTGCTCGTCAGGCCGCGGCGACCCTCGGGGTCGGTGACCCGGAGGCGCGCCGTGTACTTGCCGAGCTCGGTGTAGGTGTAGCTGGCCGTCGCGCCCGTCGCGTCGAACGTGCCGTTGCCGTCGAAGTCCCACTCGTACGTCAGGGCCTTGCCCTCGGGGTCGACGGAGTCGGAGGCGTCGAAGTCGACCTTCAGCGGAGCGCTGCTGCTGCTGATCGGCGTGGCGGAGATCTTCGCCTGGGGCGCCTTGTTCCCGGGCGAGTAGTCGATGCGGTAGAGGCCCGCGTCGGGGTTGGCCCGGAAGAAGCCGTCGCCGTAGTCGAGGACGTAGAGCGAGCCGTCGGGCCCGAACTCGATGTCGATGGGGCTGTCGGTGATCGGCTGGCCGTTCGTCTCCAGCGCGGCGTTCGGCAGGAAGTTCTGGATGTGGTCGACGGGACCGTTCGGCCACTGCACGTCGAAGACCGCGAGGTAGTCCTGCGAGAACTCGGCGAAGAAGGCCTTCTTGTCCCAGTAGGCCGGGAACTTCGTCGTCGACGGGTTCGCGGCGTCGTAGTGGTAGACCGGGCCACCCATCGGGCCCTGGCCGCCCGAGGGCGAGAAGTCGGTCAGCTCGGGCCACGGCTGGTGCGTGTTGTTGTCGCCGTAGTAGAGCGCGGGCGCGGTCGCCGGGGGAACCTGGGCGAGACCGGTGTTCCACGTCGAGTTGTTCTTGGCGCCGGCGCCGCAGTCGAACCAGGCTCCGGGCGTGGCCGTCGCGAAGTCCCACTCGTTGTAGTTGGCGTTCGGGCCGTGGCAGTAGGGCCAGCCGCCGTTGATCGGCTTGGTGATGGCCGTCGTCTGCCACTCGACGAAGCCCATCGGGCCGCGCTGCGGGTCGGGGGCGCCGGCGTCGGGGCCGTAGTCGCCCCACGAGACGGAGTTCGTCACCGGGTCGACGTCCATGCGGAACGGGTTGCGCACCCCCATGACGAAGATCTCGGGACGGGTCTTGGCCGTGCCCGGTGCGAAGAGGTTGCCCGCAGGGATCGTGTAGGACCCGTCGGCCTCGGGGTGGATGCGCAGGATCTTGCCGCGCAGGTCGTTGGTGTTGCCGGCGCCGCGTCGTGAGTCGAAGCCCGGGTTGAAACGGGGGGCGTTGTTGTTCGGCGCGAAACCGTTGGCGCCCGGCGCACTCGCCGGGGTGTTGTCGCCGGTCGAGAGGTAGAGGTTGCCGTCGGCGTCGAAGTCGACGTCACCGGCGACGTGGCAGCACTGGCCGCGCTGCGTCTCGACCTTGATGATGACCTGCTCGCTCGAGAGGTCGAGCTTGTCGGCCGCGTCGTCCCACTTGAAGCGGCTCAGCTGGTTGTAGCCCTTCCACTGGTCCCAGTAGGACGCGTCGGCGCCGGCGGGCAGGCTGTTGGGCGCTGATCCCGTGGGGGTCGACGTGACGTAGGGAGCCGTCATCGTCTTGGGCGCGTAGTAGAGGTAGACCCACTTGTTCGACGTGAAGTCGGGGTCGAGGGTGACGGTCTGCAGACCGTCCTCGGAGTTGTTGTAGACGGACAGCGTGTTGATGACCTTCGTGACGCCGGAGTCGGGGTCGACGAGGCGCACGTCGCCGTTGCGGGCGGTGGTGAGCACGCGACGGTCGGGCAGCACGGCCAGGTCGATCGGCTCACCGGTGTCCTTGGTGAGGGTGATCTTCTCGTAGTTCGACCAGTCGAGCGCGGGCTCGGTGCCGTGGTCGACACCGTCGTGGGCCGAGGCCGGGAGGACGGCCACGGCGCCGAGTGCCGTGCAGGCGAGGACGGTTGCCGCAGTCGTGGCAACCAGCCTCCTCACCCTGGAGCGGGAAGTAGCATTCATCGGTACGTCCTTCTTGACAGAGACGGGCGAAGCCGGTCCCCGGGGCGCGCGCCGCTGCAACGGCCATGCGCTCCCCGGGGGTCGGCGTTGTGTGGTGCCGAGATGTGCCGGTTGGTGCCGGGTTGGCACCGTGGTGGTGCCGGGTGTTGGTGCGGGGTGCTCAGCCGCGCAGGGCGGCCATGTTGGCGTAGCTGACCTTGGCGAGCTCGAGGGACTGGCCCGGGTTCGCCGTGCCGCCGGGGGCGGTGTCCATCTCCCACATCGGGTTGTGCGAGCCCTTGGCACCGACCCGACGCAGGAACGTCGAGTAGTCGATGTCGCCCTGGCCGAACGGCGCCATGACGTAGCCGTTGGACTGCGACGGGTCGAGCTTGCCGTCCTTGGCGTGGAAGAGCGGGAAGCGCTTCGTCTGGGCCGCCACGACCGCGGCGGGGTCGAAGATCGACTCGATGGTGCTGCCGTCGGGGGCGGTGTAGGACTTGTGCTTGTACTGCGCGACGTGGGCCCAGTAGATGTCCATCTCGAGGTAGACGTACTTCGGGTCCGTGTTGGCCAGGAAGTGCTCGAGGCGGCGGATGCCGGACGAGCGGGTGGGACGTCCCTGCACGTCGAGCGGCCCGCTGTCGAGCAGGAAGCTGTACGCGATGTCGTGGTTGTGCGTGTAGAGCTTGAGGCCGTGCCGGGCCGCGCGCTCGCCGAAGAAGTTCCAGCGCTCGGCGGCGAGCTCCCAGTCGGCGACGTAGGCGCTGCCCGTCGGGTCGCTGCCCGTGCCGATGTGGCCCATCCCGAGGATGTTCGCGATCTCGCACGCCGCGTCGAACTGGGCGATCGTCGTGTCGGTGATGGACGACGGGATCGAGCCGTGGTTGCCCTCAGCCTCGAGGCCGAGCTCGTCGAGCCAGGCCCGCAGCTGGGTCGCCCCGGCCACGGTGTTGAGGTCGGCGCCGCCCTCGGCGTTTGCATGCTGGCGGAAGCCGGCGAACTCGATCTGGCGATACCCGATCGAGGACAGCTCGGTGAGCACCTCCTTGAAGCCGGACGCGTACGGCGAGGTGAGCGGGTCGCGGCCGACCGCGTCGCGCACCGTGTAGAGGATGATGCCGCGGCGCGGTGCCGGGATGAGGGCGCCGTTGGCGGTGCCCTCGGCGCCGGTGGCTGCCTTGGCGGCCGCACCCGTCAGGGTGACGGCCGCGGCCATGCCGGTGGTCGCGGCGAAGAACTGTCGGCGGTTGAGCCCGAGCTTGGTGACGAGCTTGAGCGGGTTGACGTCGTTGTCGTTCATGAGGCTGTTGCTCCTTCGGGGGTGACAGAGACGGTTGAGCGGGTGATGTGGCCGAATCTCCTTGTCTGACAGCCGAGGTGGGCGATTACCCAACCCGCTCAGGACGGTGCCGGGGCCAGGGCGCGGGCCCCGTCGACCGGGGTCCACGACCCCGACCGCTCCGCGCTCGCCTCGACGGCCGACAGGATCCGCTGCACCTGGAGCCCGTCGGAGAAGGTGGGCCGGGGGTCGGTGCCCTCGGCGATGGCGGTCAGCAGGTCGACCGCCTGGTGGGTGAAGCCGTGCTCGTAGCCGAGCACGTGGCCGGGCGGCCACCAGGCCGCCACGTAGGGGTGGCTGGCCTCGGTGACGAGCACGCGGGTGAAGCCGGCGTCGCGCGACGGCGCGCTGCCGTCGAAGACGTGGAGGACGTTCATGTCCTCGAAGTCGAAGGCCACCGACCCGCGGGTTCCGTTGATCTCCAAGCGGATCGCGTTCTTGCGGCCATTGGCGAAGCGGGTCGCCTCGAAGGTGGCGAGCGCACCCCCGGTGAGGCGCGAGACGAACACCGCGGCGTCGTCGACGGTGACGGGGCCGGTGGTCGCAGCTCCGTTGGAGGCAGCGGTCGCGCTGATGCCGCCGGTGCCGACCGACGCGGGGTCGGCCACGGGCCGCTCGCGCACGAAGGTCTCGGTGAGCGCCGAGGCGCCGGTCAGCGTCTCGCCCGTGACGAACTGGGCGAGGTCGACGATGTGGGCGCCGACGTCGCCGAGCGCCCCCGAGCCGGCGCGCTCCTTCTGCAGTCGCCACGTCAGCGGCGACTCCGGGTCGACCAGCCAGTCCTGCAGGTACGCGCCGCGGACGTGGAGGATGCGACCGAGGCGTCCCTCCTCGACGAGCCGACGCGCGTACGCGATGGCCGGGACCCGGCGGTAGGTGAAGCCGACCATCGAGCGCACCCCCCGGCCCCGCGCCGCCTCGGCGGCCCGGGCCATCGCCTCGGCCTCCCCGACGGAGTTGGCGAGGGGCTTCTCGCACAGGACGTGCTTGCCGGCCTCCAGCGCGGCGACGGCGATCTCGGCGTGGGTGTCGCCCGGCGTGCAGATGTCGATGATGTCGATGTCGTCGCGCTCGAGCAGGCGCCGCCAGTCGGTCTCGACCCCGGCCCAGCCGAAGCGGTCGGCGGTGTCGCGCGCCGCGCTCTCGTTGCGGCCGGCCACGGCGACCAGCCGCGGGGTCGCCGGGGCGTCGAAGTAGCTGCGCACGTTGCGCCAGGCCTGGGAGTGGGCTCGGCCCATGAAGGCGTAGCCGATCATGCCGACCCCGAGAGTGGGCGTGCTGGGTGTGCTCATTGACGTCCTCGCATCTGAACGTGGTGGTGCGGCGGTGGTGCGGCGGTGGGCCACTTCGGGGCTGTCGAAGGGCCCTGGCGGGCGCCCCCGCGGCGGCGTGTGCAGCGCGGGCGCCGACCGGTCAGGACTCGAAACCGAGCGGCAGGTACTGGTCGACGTTGTCCTTGGACACGACCGGGGCGTTGAGCACGATGCGGCGGGGAACCTCGACCTGGACGAGGTCACCGATGCCCTTCTTCTGCGCGATGAGGCGCGCGAGCTTGATGCCGTCGGCCGCCTGGGTGGGCGGGTAGAGGACGGTGGCCTCCATCTTCCCGTCCTTGATCCAGCGCATGGCGTTGGCCGAGCCGGCGCCGCCGATGAAGGCCATCTCGTGGCGGTTCGCCTGGTCGAGCGCGGCCATGACGCCCACGCCCTGGTCGTCGTCGTGGTTCCAGAGGATGTCGATCTTCGGCGCGGCCTGGAGCAGGTTCGCGGCCTGGCGGTTGCCGGACTCGACGGTGAACTCGGCGGCGACGCGGTTGTCGACCGTCTGGCCGCACGCCTTCAGCGCGTCGGCGAAGCCCTTGCTGCGGTCCTGCGTGAGCGGCAGCGAGTCGATGCCGGCGATCTCCGCGATGACGGGGTTGCTGAGGCTCTTGTCCTTGACGAGCTTGCACGCGTAGGTGCCGGCCGAGACGCCCATGCCGTAGTTGTCGCCG
>JABFXB010000528.1 GCA_013361975.1 Dermatophilaceae bacterium | reverse complement strand
CGATCGTCTTCGACCAGGCCGAGAACCGCATGCACACCATCAAGGCCCTCATGGTGGCGACGATGACCGCGCTCTGACGGGCGGTGTGCACCAGCGCGCCTCCCCGCCGTTCACCCACGTGCGGCAGAACGGGAGCCATGCGCATCCATCGCACGGGTTCCCGGAGAACGCCTCGCTGCGCCGCCAGGGCGTCGACATCGCGACGCTGCACGTCGTCGGCAGCAACGACGGCCTGTTCCCCTGGCCCGAGCTCGGCTTCACGAGCCCCACTGCAGCCCAGGTGGCTGAGGAGAAGGCGCCCATGGACAACGCTGTCGCACAAGTGCGTTCGGCATTCGACTCCGCCCGCCAGCGGCACGATCGCGCGGTGGCCCTGTTCCTGCAGGCCGACATGTTCGACCCGACCTACAACGTGACGTGGGCCGACAACTCGGCTTTCCAGCCGCTCGTGCGTGAGCTCGTCGCGCAGTCGAACGCCTTCGACGGCGAGGTCTACCTCTTCAACGGTGACAGCCACATCTACAACTCCGACCGTCCGCTCGCGGCCGGCTCCAAGTGGCTCGACTTCTACGGCATCCGGGGCTCGGCCGACAACCTCGAGCGCGTGCTCTCCTGGCAGCGCGTCCCCTACGCCTCCTGACGCCCCCCTCACCCCAGGTCAGGGCTCGACGGTGACGGTGGGGCACGGACGCAGGGTCTGCGTCGGCGCGGCCGCGACCGGCTCCTTGCCGAAGGCCTTCCACGCCTGCCCCACGACGAGGTCGACCGTGTCGCCCTTGCGCTTGTCGTTGACCAAGACACCGCCGGGCACGTGGGCCCTGACCAGACGCGCCGAGGCCGCACCCTCCGGGCCGTAGCGGATCTGGGCGACCTGCTTGACCGTGGTCTTCTTCGGGTCGTTGGCGACGGCCTTGACCTTGAAGCCGCGGTCGGTCGCGGCGGTGGCCACCGTCTTCGCCAGGCCGGCGCGGTTGGTCGAGTTGTAGACGTTGAGACTGACGTCCTGCGGCGTGAGCGCCTGCTGCGGCTGGACGGTGGTGCACGGGCCCGGCTTGGGCGCCGTGTCGCGGAAGTAGGTGGAGGCGTAGTAGAACGCCCCGGCCATGCTGAGCAGGACCAGCACGATGACGATCGCCGATCGGCGCTGCCGGCGCACGTGGTAGGTGCGGTCGGGGTCCTGGCCCGCGTCCTTGGCCGCGTCCTTGACGGCGTCCGGCATCCGCCCTCCTTCGCTCATCGGCGCCCCTGGTCGAGCGGCCGTGTCAGGAGAGTACGAGGACTCGGGCGTGGAGGACAGGTCTCTGCTGCAGCGCGGCGCGCAGGGCGCGGTGGAGGCCGTCCTCGAGGTAGAGCTGGCCCTCCCACTCGACGCAGTGCGGGAAGAGGTCGCCGTAGAACGTCGAGTCGTCGGCGAGGAGGTTGCGCAGGTCGAGGGTGCTCTTGGTGGTGATGAGCTCGCCGAGCTGCACCACCCGGGGCGGCACGTTCGACCAGTCCTTGGTCGTCTCGAGTCCGTGGTCGGGGTACGGGCGGGAGTCGCCGACGGCCTTGAAAATCACCGGGTCAGCATAGACATCGAACATGTCAGGGCGACGGCTAGAGTTCGACAGGTGACCCAGACACCAGCCTCGGAGTCCACCGACAGCAGCCAGATCGACGAGATCCGCGCGGGGTACGCGTTCGAGGGCGGGGTGCTCAAGCTGGGTGCCGCGGTCGTCGACGGCCAGGCGCACGCCGACGCGCCGGTCCAGATCCCGCTCAGCGTGCTCAACAGGCACGGTCTCGTGGCCGGCGCGACGGGCACCGGCAAGACGAAGACGCTCCAGCTGATGGCCGAGCAGCTCGCCGACCAGGGCGTCCCGGTCTTCCTGGCCGACATGAAGGGCGACCTGTCGGGCCTCGCGACGCCCGGTGAGGGCGGCGACAGGATCACCGCCCGCGCGGCCGACGTCGGCATGCCGTGGGCCGCGACGGCATACCCGACCGAGTTCTACACGCTGGGCGGCAAGGGCACCGGTATCGCCATCCGCGCCACCATCACCGGCTTCGGCCCCACCCTGCTCAGCAAGGTGCTCGGCCTCAACGACACGCAGGAGAGCAGCCTCGGGCTGATCTTCCACTACGCCGACAAGAACGGCCTGGCGCTGCTCGACCTCAAGGACCTCCGCGCGGTCATCACGCACCTCACGTCCGACGAGGGCAAGGCCGACCTCAAGGAGCTCGGCGGCCTGTCGAGCGCGACGGCCGGCGTGATCCTGCGCAACCTCATCACCTTCGAGGACCAGGGCGCCGGCGACTTCTTCGGCGAGCCCGAGTTCGAGACGAGCGACCTGCTGCGCACTGCGGCGGACGGCAAGGGGATCATCTCCTGCCTCGAGCTGCCACAGGTGCAGGACCGCCCGCAGCTGTTCTCGACGTTCCTCATGTGGCTGCTCGCCGACCTCTTCCACGACCTGCCGGAGGAGGGCGACGTCGACAAGCCGAAGCTCGTCTTCTTCTTCGACGAGGCGCACCTGCTCTTCGACGACGCGAGCAAGGCGTTCCTCGACGCGATCGAGCAGACGGTGCGGCTCATCCGCTCCAAGGGCATCGGCGTCTTCTTCGTCACCCAGTCGCCCAAGGACGTGCCGTCCGGTGTGCTCGCCCAGCTCGGCAACCGCGTCCAGCACGCGCTGCGCGCCTTCACGCCCGACGACGCCAAGGCGCTCAAGCAGGCCATCGCGACCTACCCGCACACGGCATACGACATGGAGAAGCTGCTCACGAGCCTCGGCATCGGCGAGGCAGTCGTCACCGTGCTCTCCGACCGGGGTGTGCCCACGCCGGTCGCGTGGACGCGGATGAAGGCGCCGAACTCGCTCATGGACCCGTCGCCGCAGGCGACCATGGACGCCGTCGTCAACGCCTCCCCGCTCAAGACGAAGTACGCCGACGTCGTCGACCGCGAGTCCGCCTACGAGCTGCTCGCCAAGCGGCTCGAGGCCGCCCCGGCCGCGCCGCAGCAGGCGCCCGCACCCCAGCAGGCACCGGCTCCCGCGTCGGCACCGAGGCAGCGGGCCCCCAAGGAGGAGCCGAGCCTCATCCAGCAGGTCGCCGGCAGCTCGGCGTTCAAGTCGATGCTGCGCTCGGCCGGCACCGTCATCGGCCGTGAGATCACGCGCAGCATCTTCGGCACGCGCCGGCGCTGACCGAGCCGCCTAGAGGTCGAGCTCGATGTCGTCGAGGTCGCCGTCGACGTCGGCGAAGTAGCTGATGACGCGGATGTCGGGCTCGTCGGCGACCGACAGCACGAGCTGGCGCAGCTGGATCACCTGACCGGTGTCGAGGCGAATCCGCTTGGTGCGGCCACGGGTCGGGTCGGTGTCGTGACGCTCCCACCACTCGATCGTGGCCGGGTTGGCCTTGAAGATCTCGTCGAGCACGCGCTTGAACGACGGGTCGTCGGGGTGGCGGGCGTACGCCTCGCGGAAGAGCGCCAGCTGGTCTGCGGCCTCCTGCTCCCAGTCGACGAAGAGGCTGCGCGCCGCAGGGTCGCAGCAGTAGAACCACAGCAGGTTGCGCTCGCGCTTGCTCCGCTTGCTCTCCCAGTCGGTGAAGAGCTGGCACGCGGTGTGGTTGGCGCCGAGCACGTCCCAGCGGGCCCCGACGACGTACGCGGGGTTGGGGTCGATCGAGTCGAGCAGCTCCTCGAGCTCCTCGGTGAGCTCCTCCGGCGCCTGCGACCGGCGGGAGGGCGCACCCGAGGCGAGGACGTGTAGGTGGGCGCGACCGTCGGTGCCGAGCTTGAGCGCGCGGGCGAGCCCGTCGATGACGCTCTTGCTCGGGCGCAGGTCGCGGCCCCGCTCGATGATGTCGTAGTACGCGACGGAGATGTTCGCGAGCTCGGCGACCTCGGTGCGGCTGAGGCCGACGCGACGACGCCCCTTGGCGCGCTTGATGCCGACGTCCTCGGGCGCGAGCTCCTTGCGGCGGGCGCGCAGGAACTCGCCCAGGGGTGACGGAGTGCGCACGCTGAGGGGGACGTCCGTGGTCATGGCGGCCATCCTGCCAGTGGGCTGCGCGATCGGGGACCGGACGCCGGGCTCGGCTCCCACCACCGGGTGTTCACCGCGTGTTAACCTTCCGCGTCCTGCTGGCGCGACAACAAGCCCGCGACCTCCCGGACAGCGACCCCGAGGCCTTGCGTATGCCGTCCGCCCCCTCCCAGCAGCAGCTCGCGCCCGTCGTGCCGACGACTGCGGGCGCCGCGGCGCTGCCCCTTCCCGAACCGGGTTGGGGCCTCGAGGCTGCCCTCGCCGCGGTCGAGGAGGCTCGGCCCCACCTGCCGGTCGTCGTCGGCCCGGTCGACGAGGTGCTCGGGCTGCTGACGACGGTCGTCCTGGGAGCGGGTCAGCACGTGCTCAAGGTCTACCCGCCGGGCACCGACGTGTCGCACCTCGACCGCGTCCACGCCGCCCTGGCCGGATCACGCACCGCGGCATGCGCGGTCGTGCCCGCGGCGCCGACCGCGCACGGGGTGCTCACGGCGGCACGCCGCGTGGCCTCGATGCGGGGGGCGACGTGGGCCGAGGCCGGCTCGGTGCTGCGCGCGTTCCACGAGGAGCACGCGGCGGCCGACGTCGCCGACTGGGCGCCCCTGTCGCGTCTGGACTCGCAGGCTGCCCTGCTGCCGGTCGAGCAGGCCGAGGTGCTGCGCACGGCGCGCGACACGCTGCTGGACGAGCTGTCCCGCACCGGCTCGGACCTGGGTCCCGGGGTGATCCACGGTGACGTCTCGCCCTCCAACGTGATGCACGACGGCGACGCGGCCACGCTCATCGACCTCGACTGGGTGGCGCGCGGGCCGCGGGAGTACGACCTCACGAGTGCGTCGCGCCGCTTCCGGGCGGGCGAGATCGACCGTCGCGCGTACCGCGACTTCTGCGCCGCGTACGGCCACGACGTCCTCTCCTGGGACGGGCTCGAGCTCGTCGACCGCATCGCCGACCTGGCCGGTGTCGTCTTCCGCATCTGGGACTGCCGGCACCACGGGCGTGGCCTCGACTGGCTCGACGCCGAGGTTCGTCTCTGGCGTACGCCCGTCTGAGGCGGCCGCCTGCTGGCCGGGAGGGCCGGCCCGGGCCGCTCGACACACGAAGTGTCGCCGCCCCGGCAGCCCCACGCTCAGGAAGGCGCCGTCGCACGCACTTGCTGTGTCGCGCGGGTCAGCAGGCGCGGGGCTGGTCCCCTGCGCCGGGCTCGGGAGCCGGGAGGGAGCGCAGCCAGCGGGCGAAGGACTCGTTGTTGACCGTGCCCTCGCGGCGCGACTGCACGTGGGCGAGCGCCTGCGCCCCCGTGACACCGAGCAGGTCGCGCACCACGAGGGAGACGAGCAGGCCCGACCGGTTGCGCCCGAACGTGCAGTGCACGAGGACGTGCCGCCCGTCGCGCACCAGTCCGGCGACGAGGTGGGCGAGCCGCAGCGTCACCCCCGGGTCGGGCACGTCGTCGGCGTCGACGAGCGGGCACTTGACGTAGGTGAGGCCCTCGATGGCGTCGGCCGGCGGGTAGGCGTCGGGGTCGGCCAGGTCGACCACCGCGTCGATGCTGGTGCCACGCACCCAGGCGAAGTCGACGGGGCAGCCGCCGTGCCAGAGGCCGGGCAACATGGCCGTCGGGGGCGCGGCCGGCTCGACGCCCTCGAGCTCCACGGGGTCGGTGGTCCAGTTGACGGTGCTGTCGGCGGTGTCGCTCACGTGCTGCTGCATACCCACCGGGGGCCGGCCTGCGAGGAAGCAGGGCTGCCGGTCAGTGTCGGACCGGCAGCCCTGCCTCGAGCGCCCAGGCCGGGTCAGCTGACCCGGCGGGTCAGCTGTGCGCGTTGCTCGGACGCTCCCACGGGCCGGTGATGGCGAACACGTGGCCGGGCGACTGGATGTTCGCGAAGAGCGTGCGGCCGTCGGCGCTGAACGCCGGACCGGTGAACTCGCTGCCGTTGAGCTCGTTGCGAGCCAGCGGGTACGACTTGCCCTGGTCGGTCACACCCACGAGGTGCTGGATGCCCTCGCCGTCCTCGGCGAGGATGATGCCGCCGTAGGGCGACAGCGTCATGTTGTCGGGACCGTCGTAGTTGTCGGTGTCGACGTCGGGGTCGGGGTTCACCGCGAAGATCGTCTTCAGCGTGACGGTCTCGGTCTTCGGGTCGTAGAACCAGACCTGGCCGTCGTGCTCGTTGGTGCTGCCGTCGCTGTTGCGGGCGAAGCTGGCGACGAAGTATGCGCCACCGTCGCCCCACCAGGCGCCCTCGAGCTTGCGGCTGCGGGTGATCTCGTCATCCGCGAACTGCTTGCGCACCGAGGTCGTCCGGGCGTCGCGGTCGGGAACGGGCTTCCACACCACCTTGTAGCGGGTGCCGGCCTGGGTCGCGAGCGACAGGTCGGGAATGTGCCTGTCACCGCGGTAGCAGCTCATCGCCTCCAGCTGCCCGGCCGTGTCGCCGCCCTCCGAGAGGGCCAGCTGCCGCAGCGCGTCCTTTCCACCGACGAACCCGGCGGGCGGGGTCCAGCGGAAGTAGAGGCCGTTGGGGCGACCGGCGTCCTCGGTCTCGTAGATCGTGCTGGTGTCGGGGTCGACGGCGACCGCCTCGTGCGAGAAGCGGCCGAGGAACTTCAGGGGCACCGGGCTCTTGCCGATGTTGGCCTCGCGGCTGGTCGGGTCGACCTCGAAGACGTAGCCATGGTCCTTGAGGTAGCGGCCCCCGGCGCGCTGCTCGGTCTCCTCGCACGTCAGCCACGTGCCCCACGGGGTCTCGCCACCGGCGCAGTTGTTGTGGGTTCCGGCGACGCTCGTGTACTCGCGGACCCGGTTGCCGTCCGCGTCGACGTCGATGTTGGACGTGCCGCCGCGAGCGCCCTCGTCGTAGGTCAGGCCGGCCAGGACCGGGACCGGGAACGGCTCGCTGCCGCCGATCTCGTGGTTGTTGACGAGGGTCGAGCCGGTGCCGCGCGCGAAGACGCCGGTGCCGTCGGGGTCGCTCGCGGTCGGGATGCCGTCGGCGGTGGGGGTCACGCCGCTCTGGGTGACGATCTTGTAGGAGAAGCCGGCCGGCAGGGACAGCAGACCCTTGGGGTCGGGCACGAGCGGGCCGTAGCCGACCGAGGAGCGGGGGGCGGCGAGGGCACTGCCGCCCCCGGCGAGGACGTCGATGCTGCCACTGATCGCGATGCCGAGGCCCGTGGCGGCGGCACCGCCCAGGAACCCGCGGCGGTTGAGGGAAGAGCTCATTGAGGCGCCTTTCAACGTTTTCATGGTGAATTCCCAGTTGATGCTGCATCGCTTGCCGCCGCGCCAACGCCAGGTGTCGGACCGATGAACGGTGGCGGGACGGGCTCGGTGTCGCGGGGGTGAACGCGCGGTGACGTCACGGCGCGGGCGCGGACGGCATACGGCCTCGCGTCGACGGGCATGAAACGACCGGGGCAGGGCCGCATCGGCCCTGCCCCGGTCGTCGGGGGTCGATCAGTCGTTCTCAGCCGCCGGCAGGTTGGCGCCCGGGACCTGGGACGGCGCGAGCACCTTGTCGTCGCCCGGGTAGGGCGTCTTCCAGCCGTGGGCCTGGTACCACGTGAACCGGTTCATCTGCTCGGGGTTCGCGAAGTCGGCCACCGCGCCGTTCCCGCTGAGGCGCTGGGACTCCTTCCACGTGCCCCACGCCGCGGCGACGGCCTTCTGCGAGGCCGGCACGGCAGTCTCGGCAGCGACC
>JABFXB010000390.1 GCA_013361975.1 Dermatophilaceae bacterium | reverse complement strand
CCGGCGCGTTCGGGGGAGGGGGCTCCGTGAGCTGGATCGTGCGGATGATCGTCGTGCTCCCTGCCCTGGCCGGACTGGCCGGGCTGCTCGTGCACCGTCGGCGCGTGGTTGCCGCGGCGGTCGCGGTCTCGGTGGCGGCCTACGTCATGGTGCTCGGGCTGATCCAGTGGGTCGCGCCGGCGCGCGCCGCCGACATCGACACACTCGGCGGCCTCCCGCTCGGTGGCGGCCTCGCCGTGCCGCTGCACCTGCTCTCCGACCGCGTCTCGGGCCTGGTCTCGTTCGTGGTCGCCCTCGTCGTGCTCGCGATCCAGGTCTTCACCGTGTGGTACCTGCGCGACGACCCCCGCTACGGCCGGTTCGCCGCCACCGTCTCGCTCTTCGCCGGCGGCATGCTCCTGCTCGTGCAGGCCGGCGACCTCGTGCTCATGCTCGTCGGCTGGGAGATCATGGGCTGGTGCTCGTGGCTGCTCATCGGTCACGACAGCGAGCGGCCCGCGGCGCGCCGCGCGGCCTACAAGGCCTTCCTCGTCACGCGCGTCGCCGACATCGGCATGGTGGTCGGTCTCGTGGCGCTGGCCGTGCGGGCCGGCAGCACCGACCTCATGGCCGTGCTCACGGCGTCGGGGCACGACACCGCCCTCACCGTCGGCCTCGTCGGCGTGGCGATCGGGGTGGCCGGCAAGTCGGGTCTCGTCCCGTTCCACGACTGGCTGCCCGACGCGATGGAGGGCCCCACGCCCGCGTCGGCGCTGATCCACGCGGCCACGATGGTCGCGGCCGGCACGTACCTGGTCGCCCGGCTCTTCTCCCTCTACGCCCACCACGACGGCGCCCGGCTGCTGCTGGCCGTCCTCGCCGCCGTGACGATGGTGTATGCCGCGCTGCTCGCGTTCGTGCAGACCGACCTCAAGCGGATGCTGGCCTACTCCACGCTGAGCCAGATCGCGATCATGCTCTCGGCGCTGGCCGCCGCGCCGGCCGAGCTCGGCCCCGGTGCAGGCATCTCGCACCTCCTCGGACACGCCTTCTTCAAGGCGCTGCTCTTCCTCGCCGCCGGCTGGCTGTCGGTGCTCGGCGGCGCCACGGCCCTCGCGGCGCTGCGTGGCCGGCTGCGCCCGACGGGTGCGTTGCGGTGGGCGACCGGGATCGGTCTGGCCGCCCTGGCCGGCGTGCCCCCGCTCGTCGGGTTCTTCACCAAGGACACCGTCATCGACGCAGCCCTCGAGGGCAGCGGCGCGCGGTCGGTGGTCGTGACCATCGCCCTGTTCGTGACCGTCGCCCTGACGGCGGCCTACTGCACGCGGGCGTGGCTGCTGCTCGACACACCGCTGGCCGACCCCGTCGTCCCCGAGGAGGAGGTCGCCGTCGTCACGGTCGCCGACAGCGCCGACGACGCCGAGGTCGAGCGCGTGCACGCGCACGGCCACGCGTCGATCACCCTGCCGGCCGCCCTCGTCGTGTCGGTGCTCGCGGCCCTGACCGTCGTCGCGACCCTGTTCCTCACCAGCCTGCGGGGCGGTGTCCACGTCGGCCTGCTCAGCGGCCTGCTCTCCTTGCTGCTCGTGGCCGGAGGGGCGGCGGCCGTCTGGAGCGCGAGCGACCGGGGACGCTCCGATGTCGCAGACCGCGTCCCCGAGCCCGTGCGCGACCGGGCGGTGCGCGGCTTCGGCGCCGACACGGCATACGTCGGCGTGGGCCGGGCCGTCACCGCGCTCGCACGGCTCGTGGTGATGCTCGACCGCGACGTCGTCGACGCCTACCCGAGGGCCACCGCGGTGCTCGCTCGCGCGGCCGGGCGCGTGGGGGAGCGCAGCCACCGCGCCGTGCCCTCGCTCTCGCTGCTGGGGTTGCTCAGTGGTGTCGTCGTCATCGCGATCCTGGGGGTGACCGCATGGCGCTGACGCTCATGCTCCTGCTGCCGCTGCTCGGGGCCATCGCCCTCATCGCCATCCCCGGCGAGACGCGGGTGGAGCGCGCGATCGCGTTCGCCGCCACGGTCGCCACCGCCGGGCTGGCCGTCGTCGTGGTGTGGGGACGACACGAGGTCGACGTCCCGTGGATCCGCGCCCTCGGTGTGCGCTGGCACTTCGGCGTCGACGGCATCTCCGCCGCGCTCGTGCTGATGACCGCGCTGCTCACCGTGGCCGTCGTCGCCCACGCGCAGTCGGGACCCATCCCGAAGGGTGGCTCCGGCTCGACGTTCCTCGGCTGCATCCTGCTCGTCGAGACGGGCGCCCTCGCGACGTTCCTGGCCCGCGACGCCATCCTCTTCTTCGTCGCCTTCGAGGTCGTCCTCGTGCCGATGTGGGTGCTCGTGCGGCGATTCGGCGACGACCACGTGCGGGACGAGACGCGCGCCGACGCGGCCGGCCGTTTCGTGCTGTTCACCGTGCTCGGCTCGACGCTCATGCTCGTCGGCATCCTGCTGCTCGTGCACCACCAGGGCACGAGCGACCTCACGGTCCTGGCCCAACGCCACGGTGCCGGGCTGTCGCGGTCGCTGCAGGTGGCCATCGCGGGCGTGCTGCTGCTCGGCCTCGGCATCAAGGTGCCGCTCTGGCCGCTGCACACCTGGCTGCCCTCCGCTCACACGATCGCCCCGACGGCGGGTTCGGTGCTGCTCGCCGCCGTGCTGCTCAAGATGGGGACCTACGGCATCGTGCGGCTCGCGGTCGCGACGGTGCCCCGAGGGGTGGCCGAGCTGAGCCCGGTGCTGGCCCTGCTCGGCGTGGTCGGTGTCCTCTGGGGAGGCCTCGCCTGCCTCGTCGAACGCGACCTCAAGCGCCTCATCGCCTACAGCTCCGTCGCCCACATGGGCTTCGTGGCGCTCGCCATCGCGTCGGGCAGCGATACCGGACTGCAGGCCGCACTGTTCGGCAACATCGCCCACGGCGTCGTCGCCGCCCTGCTCTTCTTCGTCGTCGGCGACCTCAAGGAGCAGTGGGGGTCGGCCGACCTCCGCGTCGCACGGGCCGCCTTGCGCGACAAGGCTCCCCGCTTCGGGCTCGCCCTCGTCGTCGGTCTGGCGGCGGCTCTCGGGCTTCCCGGGCTGGTCAGCTTCTGGGGTGAGTTCCTCGCCCTGTACGCCGCCTGGTCGCCGGCGCCGGGGCGTCCCGTCGCGCTGATGCGGGTGTGCGTCGTGCTGGGAGCCGTGGGCCTCGCGCTCGCGGCGGCCTACGCCCTTCGGGTGGCGCGAATCGTCTGGGCCGGGGAGGGCAGCGACCTCGCCGAGGGCCGCGCCGCCGAGCCGGTCGGCGACGCGCACGGCGCCCGGTGGGCGGTCGTGATGGCACTGGTCGTGGCCGTCGTCGGTCTCGGGGTGCTGCCGCACCTGCTGCTCGGCCTGTCCGACAGCGCCGCGTCGGGCCTGCTCGCCGGATTGGGGGTGACGCCGTGAAGGGCCTGAGCATCGACTACGCGACCCTGCTGCCCGCGCTGTCCCCCGTCGCCGGGTTGGTGCTCGTGCTCCTCGCCGACCTCTTCGCCCCGCGAGGGCGCCGGCTGCCGTGGGGCATCGCGGGGCTCGCGTCGGCCGCCTCGGCAGCGGCCACGCTGCCCGGCCTGGGCCTCGGCGGGGGCTCGACCCGCGAGACGTTCTGCATCATCCCGACAGCCTTGCCCGCAGGCGGCGGCAGGCTGCCCAGCGTCGAGGGCCTGCCGCGGGTCTGCTTGTGGTCGGCCGATGCGCTCGGCTCCACCCTGCAGCTCGCGGCCGCCGTCTCGGCGCTCGTCTGCATCGCCCTCGGGTGGCCGCGTGTCCGGCGGCGCCGCCCCGAGGCCGGCACGCGCGAGCCGGTCGAGGCGGTGCTGCTCCTCGCCGCCCTGGCCGGCACCGTCGTCGTCGCGGCCAGCCGCGACGTCGGCACCTGGCTCGTCGCGCTCGAGCTGGCCACACTGCCGGTCATCGCCCTCGTGGCCCTGTCCGGGCGACGCTCCTCGGCGGTGGGGGCTACCCAGCTGCTCGTGACCTCGCTCGTCTCCTTCGCCCTGCTCGTGCTCGGGGTGGCCCTCTGGTTCGCGGCCACCGGCAGCCCGTTCCTCACCCCGGACGCCGCCCTGTCGTCGGCAGGCGCCCTTTCCGCGACCGGCGCGCCGACGAACGTCGTGCTGCCGTCGGTGTCCTCGGGCCTGGTCGCCCTGGCCACGGTGCTCGTCCTGGCCGGAGTCGGCTTCAAGCTCTCGCTCGTGCCCTTCCACGCGTGGACGCCCACGGCCTACGCCGGCTCCTCGGTGTCCGTCGCGACGCTCCTCGCGACGGTGTCGAAGGTGGCCGCGCTCGCGGCGCTGCTCGTCGTGCTGCGCGCTGTTGCAGCCCTCGGCATGCCCGGGCTGCTGGCGATCGCTGTCCTTGCTTCCCTGAGCATGACCCTCGGCAACATCATGGCCCTGCGGCAGGACGACGTCGTGCGCCTGCTCGCCTGGTCCACCGTGGCGCAGGCCGGCTGGGTCGTGCTGCCGCTCGTGAGCGTCTCGGCGCTCGGCGTCGGCGCGAGCGCCACCTACGTGCTGACCTACGTCGTCGCCACCCTCGTCGCGTTCGCGGTGGTCGCCGTGACGCTGCGCGACCACCCCACCGGGGGGCGCACGCTCGCGGCCTACGAGGGGCTGTGGCAGCGCAGCCCGTGGCGGGCCGGTGCGCTCGTGCTCGCCCTGACGTCGCTCGCGGGCCTGCCGCCCGGCATCATCGGGCTCGTCGGCAAGGTCACCGCGTTGCGGCCGGTGCTCGCCGAGGGCTGGGTGTGGCTCGCGGTCATCGCGGCCGTCAACGCCGTCATCGGCGTGGCCGTCTACCTGCGCTGGCTGCGTGCCGTCATCACCGAGCGCGAAGTGTCGGCGACGGGTGACGACGCCGACGCCGAGGGCACCACCGGGGGTACCGCCGGGCGCACCGTCAGGGCCGCACGTCGTCCGGTCGTCGTGGCCGGACTCGCCCTGTCCGCAGCGGTGCTCGTCGTCGTCAGCGTGCAGCCCGACCTGCTGCTGCGCCTGCTGGGCTGATCCGGCGCGTGCGCGCCCGTCCTGCCGGCGCGACGGTGTCCACCTGGGCACGCCGAAGGGGCCGTCCGCACCTGGACGGCCCCTTCGCTTCTCCCCCGGGAGAGTCAGACGGTCGCGGGAGCCCGCTGGGCCACGGCCGGGAAGCTGGCCGCCGTCTTCGCGTGCCGCAGGCCGAGCAGGCCCAGGACCAGGAAGACCGCTGCCCCGATGAAGGCGCCGACGGCGGCGTAGAGGGCGATCGCACCCATGGTGCCGAAGGCGTACGCGTTGAGGAGCAGGCCGCGCAGGGTGTTGCCCATGAAGAGGGTCTGGCGGAGCTCACCGAGTGCCTTGACCTGGGCCTGGTCGGCGTTCGGGTTCTTCGACATCGCCATGAACTCGCCCGAGACGTCCTCGTAGGTCCGGTTGTCGGAGGCGGCGTTCATGTGGACGAGGATGTAGTGGTCGGCGAAGGCCTTGGCCTGGTCGCCCGTGGTCATCTTCTGGCCGGCGTACTGCAGGAGCGCGTCCTTCTGCTCCTGGGTCTGCAGGGCTGCGGCCTTCGGCATCGTGATGTCCTGCTGGCTGAGCTGCTGCTCGACGTTGCTCGAGACGAAGCTGCTCGCGTAGGTGAGGAGGCCGCCGGCCACCAGGAGGACGGCCGCGAGGATGAGGCCGGTCCAGGAGATCAGCTGGTCGAGTGTCTTGCGCATCGCTCTCTTCTTTCATCGGTGGGAGGGTGTCGGCGCCTTCCCGTTGCCTCAAAACTACTACTACATGTAGTAGTTGAAAAACCAAACGGGAGAGATCCGTGTCACAGGCCGCTGTCAGGCTCCTCGCGGCCCGATCCTGTCTGGGCGCGCGCTGGGAACAGTTGTCCCCGACCGCTCGTTCAACCGGCATGCACAACCACTTCAACGGGCTCAAGACCGCCGCCCTCTTCGGCGGCATCTGGGCCCTGCTGCTCGGCATCGGCGCGCTCGTCGGCGGTGGGCGGTTCATCTGGCTCTTCGCGCTCATCGGTGTCGCGACGACCTTCTACGGCTACTGGAACAGCGACAAGCTCGCGATCCGTGCCATGCACGCCTACCCGGTGAGCGAGGCCCAGGCGCCGGCGATGTATCGCATCGTGCGCGAGCTCTCCACTGCCGCAGGCAAGCCCATGCCGCGGCTCTACATCAGCCCGACCCAGGCACCGAACGCCTTCGCGACCGGCCGCAACCCGCAGAACGCCGCGGTCTGCTGCACCGAGGGCATCCTCGGCCTGCTCGACGAGCGCGAGCTGCGCGGCGTGCTCGGGCACGAGCTCATGCACGTCTACAACCGCGACATCCTCACCAGCTCGGTGGCGGCAGCCATCGCGGGTGTCATCACGAGCATCGGCCAGATGCTCATGTTCACGAGCATGTTCGGCGGCGGCAGCTCCGACGACGACCGCCCCAACCCCATCGCGCTGCTGGCGATGAGCCTGCTCGCCCCGATGGCCGCGATGATGATCCAGATGGCGATCAGCCGCACCCGCGAGTACGACGCCGACGAGGACGGCGCCAAGCTCACCGGCGATCCCCTGGCCCTGGCCTCGGCGCTGCGCAAGCTGGAGTCGGGCGTCGCGCGGGCACCGCTCGCGCCCCAGCAGGACATCGTCAACGCCAGCCACATGATGATCGCCAGCCCCTTCCGCGCCCAGGACGTCACGCGCTTCCTGTCGACGCACCCGCCGATGGAGCAGCGCATCGCGCGCCTCGAGAACATGGTCGGCGGGCCCTTCCAGCGCTGACCAGAGCGTGCCGTGCGGATGCCTCGCAACCTGTGCGACGGCGGGCCCGCCGATCTGGCAGGCTCCCCCCATGCGCAGTCTCACCCTGGCCGAAGCCCGCGAGCGATCCTCGCTGATCACCGTCACCTCGTACGCCGTCGAGCTCGACCTCGACCAGGGCGCCGAGGTCTTCGGCTCGCGCACCACGGTGCGGTTCACCTGTGACGAGCTGGGCGCCGCGACCTGGGTCGACCTCAAGGCGCACTCGGTCGAGACGATCTCGCTCAACGGTGAGCCGATCGACCCCGACGCGGTGTCAGACGGTCGCCTGCCCCTGCACCGCCTCGCAGCCGACAACGAGCTCGTCGTCGCCGCGACGATGGCCTACAGCCACGACGGCCAGGGCCTGCACCGGGCCACCGACCCGGCCGACGACCGCGACTACGTCTACGGCCACCTGTTCCTCGACGCCGCGCCGAGCGTCTTCGCCTGCTTCGACCAGCCCGACCTCAAGGCTCCCTACGACGTCACGGTGCGCGCGCCCCTCGACTGGACGGTGCTCGGCAACGGCGCCGCCACGCGCACGGCCCCCGGCACGTGGACGCTCGCGACGACCAAGCCGCTCGCGACGTACTTCGTGACGGTCTGCGCCGGACCGTACGTCTCCGTGCGCGACGAGCACGACGGCATACCGCTGGGCATCCACGCCCGCGCCTCGTTGCGCGAGCCGCTCGAGCGTCACGCGGCCGAGCTCTTCGACGTGACGAAGCGGTCGTTCGACTACTTCCACGGGCTCTTCGGCATCCGATACCCGTTCGGGGAGTACCACCAGGTGTTCGTCCCCGAGTTCAACGCCGGCGCGATGGAGAACCCGGGCTGCGTCACCTTCCGCGACCAGTACCTCTACCGCGGCGCGGCCACCCGCGACGAGCTGCTCACGCGCGCGAACACGGTGAGCCACGAGATGTCGCACATGTGGTTCGGCGACATCGTGACGATGCGGTGGTGGGACGACCTCTGGCTCAACGAGTCG
>JABFXB010000295.1 GCA_013361975.1 Dermatophilaceae bacterium | reverse complement strand
CAGCCGATCTTCATGATCTCGGAGGCAGCGGGCGCCTTGATGCCGAGGTCCTCGTTCCACTTGGAGAAGTCGAGCTGGCCCGGGCTGGCGGACGAGCCGGTGAAGCGCACGACCTCGAACTTGTCCTTCGAGACGTAGAGCGCGCCCTCGGCCTTGCCCTTCTTGTCGGTGAGCACCCAGCACGGGACCCCGTTGACGTCCGCGCTGGCGACGTCCTCGGCGAGCTGGCTCGGTTTCACGGCGCCGAAGGCCTTCTCGAGGAAGGTCTTGAGGCTCAGGCTCTGGGTCATGGCACTGGCCGAGGTGGGTGCCTTGATGAACTTGTTGCCGGCCTTCTGCACCGACGCCGGAGCGCCCTGCTTCTTCCAGAACTCCGCGTCGGCCTGGATGTAGACCCCGTCGGCGAGGGAGATGACGCGGGCCTTGCCGTCACCCTCCATGTCGATCGTGATGTCGGCGTCCTTGCCGTCGCTCGTGCCCTTGAAGTCGATCTTGATCGTCTTGCCGCTCTGGTCGACCTGCCCGACGAAGGCACCCGACTTGGCCGCGAGGGCGCTGGTCTTGGCCTTGCTCAGGATCTCGGAGGCCTGCGGGGAGTTGCCCCCCTCGGACGTGGCGGACGCTGCGGAGCTCGTGGGGGCCGTCGTGCCGCTCGTGCCTGCGGTGGGCGTGTCGGACTTCGAGCACGCGGCCGCGCCGAGGCTGATCGCGATGGCGCCGGACACGGCGACGACACGGGTCGGGAAGGTCTTCATGGTGGGTGGTGCCCCCTGGTCGTCGGGGGTCCGGGGAGAGCCCTCCGGACCGGGCCGGCGCTGGCGAGCGCCGGCAACCCGGTCAGCCTAGCGGGGCCAGGCGAGACGCAGGTCATGGGCGACGCCCTGTCCAACGGGTGCGAGGACGTCCTACCATCGACTGACTGAGCAAGCGCTTAGTGGATCCCTCCCGATGAAGTAGCAGGAGAACCCCCGTGACCGAAGCCGTCATCGTCTCGACCGCCCGCTCGCCGTTCGGGCGTGCCTTCAAGGGCTCGCTCAAGGAGGTCCGCCCCGACGACCTCGCCGCCACCGTCGTCCAGGCCGCGCTCGACAAGGTGCCGGGCCTCGACAAGACACTCGTCGAGGACATCTACCTCGGCTGCGCCGAGCCGTCGGGCAAGCACGGCTCCAACATGGCCAAGGTCGTCGCCACGCTGCTCGGCCTCGACGCGACGCCGGCCGCGACGATCAACCGCTTCTGCGCCTCCTCGGCGCAGACCACCCGGATGGCCTTCCACGCCATCAAGGCCGGCGAGGGCGACATCTTCGTCTCGGCCGGCGTCGAGTGCGTCTCGCAGTACACCGACTGGGCCGGTGCGGGCGGCGCCAAGGCCGACGCGCAGAACCCCCGCTTCGCCGAGGCCCAGGAGCGCACGAAGCGCATCGCCGAGACCAACGAGACGTGGACCGACCCCCGCGCCGACGGCGCCCTGCCCGACATCTACATCGCGATGGGCCAGACGGCCGAGAACGTCGCGACGGCATACGGCATCTCCCGCGAGCGCCAGGACGAGTGGGGCGTCACGTCGCAGAACCGCGCCGAGGCCGCCATCGGCCGCGGGTTCTTCGACTGGGAGATCACCCCGATCACCACGCCCGACGGCACGGTCGTCACCAAGGACGACGGTCCGCGCGCCGGCGTCACCCTCGAAGCCGTCCAGGGCCTCAACCCGGTCTTCCGCGAGCAGGGCACGGTCACGGCCGGCAACTGCTGCCCCCTCAACGACGGCGCGGCGGCGCTCGTCGTCATGAGCGACACCAAGGCGAAGGAGCTCGGCCTCACGCCGCTCGCCCGCGTCGTCTCGACCGCGGCCACGGGCCTGTCGCCGGAGATCATGGGCCTCGGCCCGGTCGAGGCGACCAACCTCGCGCTCAAGCGCGCCGGACTCTCGATCGGCGACATCGACCTCTACGAGATCAACGAGGCCTTCGCCGCGCAGGTCATCGGCTCCGCCGACCAGATCGGCATGGACTACGACAAGCTCAACGTCAACGGCGGCGCCATCGCCATCGGCCACCCGTTCGGCGCGACGGGTGCGCGCATCACCGGCACGCTCATCAACGCGCTGCGCGAGACCGACGGCCAGTTCGGCCTCGAGACGATGTGCGTCGGCGGCGGCCAGGGCATGGCCGTCATCTTCGAGCGCCTCAGCTGACGCCCCCTCACGATCGAGAGAACGCTCCGTACGCGTACGGAGCGTTCTCTCGATCGAGTCGGCGAGGGACGGAGCGTTCTTTCGATTGGGGAAGGGGCTCGTCAGAGGGTGCGGCGTATGCCGGCGAGCTCGGCGGCGACCTCGGCGGCGTCCGTGCCGGGCCGGGTCGAGAACAGGTCGTGGACCATGACGGCGAGCTGGTCCATCACCACGGCCGGCCCGAGGTCGGGGACCTCCTGCGACGCCACCCCCCGCTCCCCCGCCACGCGGTCGGCGAGCTGCTGCACGACGGCGCGGACGGACGGCATACGCGAGAGCGCGTGGTCGAGCGGCAGCTGGTGCCACCGCTCGACCACGCGCCGGAGTTCGTCGGACACCTGCTGCGGGGTCGGCGAACCCGCACCAGCAGATGCCCGAGGTGTCACGCGGTCAGTCGCGCAGCCGCGCGAAGAGGCGGACGAACTCGATGTAGAGCCAGACCACCGACACGATGAGGCCGTGTGCCAGCAACCAGGAGTACTTGGCCGGGGCGCCGAGGCGCACCGCGTGGTCGATCGAGTCGAAGTCGAACGCGAGCGACCAGGCTGCGAGGCCGACGCCGAGGATCGACAGGCCGATGCCCAGCATGCCGCTGCCGCCGAAGCCCCAGCCGCCCAGCACGCCGGTCCACTGCAGGACGAGCTGCAGCAGCATGAAGAGGGCGTAGCCGATCACCATGAAGGTGAAGATGCGCCGGGTGCGGCTGTTGACCTTGACGAGGCCGAAGGCGTACGCGGCGTACATGCCGGCGAAGGTGCAGGCCGTGGCCAGCACCGCCATGAGCACGACGCCCTTGTAGCTGGGGATCGTGTTGATCGTGTAGCTGAACGCCCCGAGGAACGCTCCCTCGACCGCGGAGTACAGCACGATGAGCGGCACCGAGACCGTCTTCATGAACGCGATCGCGAGGCCCAGGAGCAGGCCGATGACCATGCCACCGAGCCAGATCGGGCGGGCCAGGCCCGGCGAACCGGACACCGTCACCCACGTCACGGCTCCTGCGGCGACCAGGAGCGCGAAGAGCCCGAGGCTCTTCATGATCACGTCGTCGAGCGTGACGCGGCCGGTGTCGACCGGACCGGCGCTCTGGCGCACGTACATCTCGTTCAGCTGCTGGGCGGTCATCGCGTCCTGGGTCGCGTAACCCGTGGTCGCGGCCTGCGTGGGGGCGCCCGGTCGCTGCGGACTGCCCTGGGGAGCGCCGAAACCGGCGTAGCGCTCCTTCTCGATCTGCCTGTTCAGCCGGTCGAAGACCGGGTTTCCACCTGCCATGTGAGTGCGCTCCTCGAAGCACTGGGTGCCACGACCCGCTCATGGGCGTGACGACTGTCCCCAACAGTAAGCGAACGCACCCCACCCCCAGGTTCCCGACAGACCCGGCGACTTCGGTGACGGCATACTGGGGCGCGCGCCCCCGTGGCCCAACCGGCAGAGGCAGGCGACTTAAAATCGCCAACGGTGAGGGTTCGAGTCCCTCCGGGGGTACGTGACGGTCGACGGTTGTCGGGCACGGTTCGGTAACGGCGCCGCCCACCCCTTGGGCGTGGCACGGCACCCACCCCTCCGCTCCACCTAGAATGGCGGCCGAGAACGAGGTCCAGGGGCTGATCCGTCGCTCCTCAACGGCCTGCGCCGCGTCGCCGACGCGGCTCCCTCAACCGAAGGAGCAACCGGGTGCTGGAGCATCGTGTCGCGGGGGCGACGGCGACTGCTCCTCCGCGCGTGGGTGGGGGAGCCCGCCCGGCGCTCACCGGAGCGGTCGCCGAGTTCGGGGCCGACTTCGCCGCCCGCTTCACCGCCGCTCTGCAGCGCACCTGGGCCGACCCGATGGTGCGCCGTGGCACGGTGGGCACCTCGCTCGTCGCGGCCGGCTCGATCAGCCCGGCCTTCCTGCCCGGTGACACCTTCGAGAGGCCGGTCTCGCCCCTCATCGGACGCTTCGGCCTCGAGTGGCTGGGCACCGGCGCCGGCCGCGTCTTCACCACCGTGCTGCTCGCGGTGGGGCTCGCCCTGCTCGTCGACGCCTGGCTGCGCATGCGCCCGGTCCACGGCCGCAAGGCGCCCTCGCTCGCCTGGTTGCTCTGGAGCCTGCCGATCATGCTCGCGCCGCCGCTCTTCAGCCGCGACGCCTACAGCTACGCCGCGCAGGGCAAGATCGTCTCCCGCGGCATGGACCCGTATGCCGTCGGGCCCTTCTGGGTGCCGGGCCCCTTCGCCGACCAGGTCGACCCCATGTGGGTGCAGACGCCCGCGCCCTACGGTCCGCTGGCCCTCCAGGTGCAGCACGCCGTCGTCCAGGTGTTCCCCGACCACGCGTATGCCGCCGCCGTCGCCATGCGCGTGCCGGCGCTGCTCGCGGTGGGGCTGCTCGCGTACGCCCTGCCGCGTCTGGCCGAGCGCTACGGCGTGAGCGGCCGGCACGCGCTGTGGCTCGGCGTGCTCAACCCGCTCGTCATCATGCACTTCGTCGGCGGCGCGCACGGCGACGCCGTCATGGTCGCGCTCGTCGCCTTCGCCCTGCTCCTCGCCAGCCGGGGCCAGCTGGTGATCGCGGCGATGACGCTGGCCACCGCGGCCGCCTACAAGCAGACCGCCGTGCTGGCCCTCATCGGCGTGGTCGGGATGGCCCTGCAGGCGCAGAGCGACCTCGCGCCCGGCGCCAGGGCTCGGCTGCGGGCGATGGTGCGCCACGGGCTCACGTACGGCGGCATCATGGCGGTGACGTTCGCCGCCATCACACAGCTGACCGGGCTCGGCTGGGGCTGGGTGCCCAACCTGTCGGTGCCCGTGTCGCTGCGCTCGATGCTCTCGCCCCCGACCTTCGTCGGCAGTGTCGTGGAGTGGCTGATGCGCGTCGGCGGGATGCCCGAGAGCGTGACCGCCGCCCCTGTCCCGATCGCCCAGACGATCGGCCTCGTCGCCGGTCTGGCCGGCATCGCCTGGGTCACGTGGCGGGTCGCCCCGCGCAACCCGGTGCTCGCGACGGCCGGCGCGATGCTCGTGCTCTGCGCCTCGGGCCCGGTCATCCACCCGTGGTACCTCCTCTGGGGTGGCGTGCTCCTCGCCGCGGTGCGACTGTCGGCGGCGCACGTGCGCGCGGTCGTCTTCGCGACCCTCTTCTTCGTCACCTACGGCGTCGTCGACGCCACCGTCTCCAACGGCACGTGGGCCCTCGGGGTCTCGGCGGCCCTCTGGATGGCGCACCGGCTGCGCGCGCACCGTCGCAGGGTGCACGAGCAGTCCGACGAGCCGGTGCTCGCCGTCGCCCTCCCCCGCGCCTGAGGCGACTTGAGCCGGCCTGCGGCAGACGCGGGCGCGCGATGGGCCGGCTCAGCAGGGCCGGCGCGCGACGCTCAGGGCGATGCCGTCGAGGATGTCGTGCTCGGAGGTGATGACCTCCACGATCCCCGCCCGGTCGACGACGCGCGCCACGACGCGTCGCCACACGAGCGCGCCGGCGCCGATGACATCGACGCGTCCGGGGTGCATGTAGGGCAGGGCCGCCCGGTCGGCACGGGTCATCGCGAGCAGGTCGTCGCAGGCGGCCAAGACGTCGGCCACCGGCGCGTGGCTCAGGTGGATGCGCTCGGGGTTGTATGCCGTCAGTCGCAGCAGGTGCGCCGTGATCGTGGTGACGCTGCCGGCCAGGCCGACGAGCGCCGAGACGCCCTCCAGGGGCACCGTGGACTCGGCGACGTCGAGCGCCGCATCGATGTCGCGGGTGGCCGCGGTGATCTCGTCGGCCGTCGGCGGGTCGCTGACGAGGTGGCGCTCCGTCATGCGCACGCACCCGATGTCGACCGACCGCGCCGCCTCGACGTGGTCGGTGCCACGGACCAGCTCGGTGGATCCACCACCGAGGTCGACGACGAGGTAGGGACCCGGGACGCCCTGGGCCGCAAGGCCGCCGGTGGCTCCCGCGAAGGAGAGCGATGCCTCCTCGTCACCGGAGACGACCTCGGGCGACACCTCGTCGCCGTAGTGCTCCTGGAAGGCGGTGCGCACGCCCTCGATGAAGTCGGCGGCGTTCTTCGCGTCGCGCGAGGCCGAGGTGGCCACGAAGCGGACGGCCGAGGCGCCGAGCTCTCGGCACTGGCCGGCATACTCGCGGGTGACGGCGAGCGTGCGCTCCATGGAATCGGGGGCGATGACTCCGGTGCGGTCGACGCCGTGGCCCAGACGGACGATCTCCATGCGGCGCAGCACGTCGGCCAGCGCACCGGTGGACGGGTCGACGTCGGCGACGAGCAGGCGGATCGAGTTGGTGCCGCAGTCGATCGCCCCGACGCGGACCGTCGTGTCAGCCATCGGCCCGGCCCGTCGTGTCGTCGGCCGCGGTCGCAGCCCCAGCAGCGTCCCCACCGGCGTCCGCGGCGGCGTCCTCGGCGGCGTGCTGGGCCGCGCACGACGTGGGCTGCCACCAGTCGTCGAGCATCTCGAGCGCCTCGTCACCGAGCGGGTTGACGCCCGGACCGGCGGCGAGCGCGTGGCCGACGAGCACGTGCAGGCACTTGACGCGGGTCGGCATGCCACCGGCGGAGATGCCGTCGATCTCGGGCACGTCGCCGAGCTCGGCACGCTGGGTCAGGTAGTGCTCGTGCGCCCGGGCATAGGCCGCTGCGAGCTCGTCGTCGTGCCCGAGTCGATCGGTCATCTCCTTCATGACCCCGCTGGTCTCGAGGGTGCTGACGGCACCGGTGAGGCGGGGGCAGGTCGCGTAGTACGTCGTGGGGAAGGGCGTGCCGTCGGGCAGTCGCGGCTCGGTGCGCAGCACGTCGGGCTCGCCGCATGGGCAGCGGTGCGCCACCTCCGCAACGCCGCGTGGCGTGCGACCCAGCTGCCTCTCCACTGCGGTGAGGTCGACGGGGTCGACGGGGTCGCCGGCAGGACGGGACGGACGTGCGGGGTCGCTCACTCGGCACTCACTCGGGGTTTCACGTGGTCACTTGCGCACGACGCCGGCGGTCGGGCGGTCGGCGATCTGCACCGACTGCCACACCTTGCCGTACCAGGGCGCGGTGGCGTTCGCCAGGGGTGCCGCGACGACCGGTCGCTCGGCGGGCGGCGCGCTCTTGCTGTTCGCCGCTGGGTCGATGACGGTGTAGGCGCGGTCACCGACCCGCACGAACTTGAGCCGCTCGCGCGCCTGCACCTCGATGAAGGCGGGGTCCTTCCACAGAGCGGCCTCGCGCTCGAGCTGCTGCACGGTCTGCTGCTGCTGGGCCACCTTCTCCTGCAAGGCAGTTGCGTCACCGCGCTGCTGCACGAGCGATCGCAGGGTCGGCACGATCGTGACCGCGAGCATGACGACGATGCCGAGCAGGATGGCCCCGCGCACCCAGGCCGTCGACGCCGAGGGCGGTGTCACCTGGGGCGTGCGCGGGCGGGCCGCGAGCGCCGGACGCTCCTTGCCCGCTCCGGGGCGGCTGGCACGAGACGCACCCGGCCTCGACTGGCCCGGACGCGTGCCCGACGCCTTGGCGGCTCCCGAACGGGCGGTGGAGCGGCCCGAGGAGGCGCGGGACCCGGTCGGTGAGGCACCGCCCGTGGACGACGACCGGGGGGCGCTGCGTGGGGT
>JABFXB010000416.1 GCA_013361975.1 Dermatophilaceae bacterium | reverse complement strand
CGACGGGACCCGCAGACCCGACACGGCCGTCACGACCGGGCGCAGAAGGTGCTGCAGCTGCGGGTCTTCGACCACGGGGCGTGGGTCGACCGCGACGACGTCGGGCCCGGCGAGGTGGCGCGCGTGGGCGGCCTCTCCCGCGCACGCATCGGCGACGTCATCGGTGGCGACATCGGTGACGACGGCGCAACGGGCTCAGGGCAGTTCGCACCCCCGACCCTCGAGACCGTCGTCGAGCCGGTGCACGAGAGCGACCGCGGGCGGCTCAAGGCGGCCCTGCTCCAGCTCGCCGACGAGGACCCGCTCATCGACGTGCGCCAGGACGAGCGACGGCGCGAACTGGCCGTGTCGCTCTACGGCGAGGTGCAGAAGGAGGTCATCGGCGCCACCCTCGCGGCCGAGTTCGGCGTCGAGGTCAGGTTCCGCCCCTCGACCGTCGTGCTCGTCGAGCGACCGGCCCGCCCCGGCACGTGCGTCGAGCGGCTGCACAGCCCGACGAACCCGTTCAATGCGTGGCTCGGGGTGCGGGTCGAGCCGCGGCCGGCCGGCGCCGGCGTCGAGGTGCACGCCGACGTGCCCGCATCGGCGACGCCGGACTACCTCTACCGCAACCTCTCCGGGTTCGAGGCGGCGTTCTCCGAGTTCGTGCGCGACACCTTCGCCGAGGGCCTGTACGGCTGGGAGGTGACCGACTGCAGGGTGACCGTGACCGAGTGCGTCTACGCGTCCGCCGACGGGCCGCCGTCGACGCGAGGGCCGATGAGCAGCGCCAACGACTTCCGCCGGCTGGCGGCACTGGTGCTGATGCGCGCCCTGGAGCACGCCGGCACCGTGGTGTGCGAGCCCGTCGTCGCCGCCCGCTTCGACGTCCCCGCGCCGGCGGCGGGCGGCGTGGTCGCCCTCGTCTCGCGGCTCGGCGGCCGGGTGCGAAGCCAGTTCACCTTCGGCCGGGACTCGGCGATCGGCGCCGACGTGCCGGCGACCCGGCTGCAGGAGCTGCGGCGGCTGCTGCCGGGACTGACCGGGGGCGAACCCCACCTCGAGACGTCGTTCTCGCACCACGCGCCCGTACGCGTGCCGCGGGGCGGGCGACCGCCGTCACGTCCGCGGGTCACGCCCGACCCGCGCAACGTCGAGCAGTACCTCGCCGTGGTCGGGCGCTGACGCCGCGGATCGGCCACGCACTGGCGAGTGCCGCCCGGCTCGGGCCGGGCGGCACTCGTGCGCTTCGGGATCCGCGGTCAGGCGAGCTTGGCCTCGAGGCTGATCGGCACGGCCTTGAGCGCCTGGCTCACCGGGCAGTTCGCCTTGGCGTCCTCCGCGGCGGCCTGGAAGTCCTCGGCCGAGATGCCGGGCACCTCACCGACGACCGACAGCTTGATCTCGGTGATGCCGGTGCCGGGCACGAACGTCACGTCGGCGGTCGTGTCGAGGGTCGTGGGCGGCGTGCCGGCCTTGGCAAGGCCGTTCGAGAACGCCATCGAGAAGCACGACGAGTGCGCCGCGGCGATGAGCTCCTCGGGGCTCGTCTTGCCGTTGGCCTGCTCCGCGCGGGAGGGCCAGTTCACGTCGTACGTGCCGATGCCCGAGCTCTCGAGGCTGACCTGGCCGGAGCCCTCGAACAGGGAGCCCTCCCAGTGGGTGCTGGCGGTGCGCGTGGTGCCCATCAGATCTCCTTCGCTGTCAGGGTCGGTCACGACTCGGGGCCGCGACGCGGGTACTCACCACCGTAAGGGGATTCGCGACCGAAACAAGCTGCGGTCGACCCGCGGGACGGCCGGCTGGACTCCGGTGGGGTGCGCCGGGGCTCAGCGAGCGGCGAGCGACGCGTCGTAGAGCGCCTTCTTCGACAGACCCGTGCGGGCGGCGACGTCGGCCGCGACGTCCTTGAGACGCTCCCCCGCCTCGACCCGCTGCCGTATGCCGGCGACGGCCTCCTCGAGGGACGGCACCGCCCGCTCGGCGCCCGCCACCACCACGGTGATCTCGCCCTTGACGCCCTCGGCGGCCCACTCGGCGAGCTCCGCCAGGGTGCCGCGGCGCACCTCCTCGTAGGTCTTCGTCAGCTCCCGGCAGACCGCGGCCCGACGGTCGGGACCGAACGCGTCGCGCATCGCAGCAAGGGTCTCGGCGAGACGGTGCGGGGCCTCGAAGAAGACGAGCGTGCGGCGCTCGTCGGCCACGTCGGCGAGCACACGGGACCGCTCCCCCGGCTTGCGCGGCAGGAACCCGTCGAAGCAGAACCGGTCGACGGGCAGGCCCGACACGGCGAGCGCCATGAGGACCGCACTGGGCCCCGGGACGCAGGTGACGCGTACGCCCGACTCGACCGCGGCGGCGACGAGGCGGTAGCCGGGATCGGAGACGGACGGCATACCGGCGTCGGTGACGACGAGCACACGCTCGCCCGCTACGAGCCGCTCGACGAGGTCGGGCGTGCGGGACGCCTCGTTGTGCTCGTGGTAGCTGACGACCGCGCCGGCGGTCGTGACGCCGAGGTCGGAGAGGAGACGGCGCAGCCGGCGGGTGTCCTCGGCGGCGACGACGTCGGCGGTGGCGAGCTCCTCGGCGAGGCGCGGCGCCGCGTCACGGGGGTCGCCGATGGGGGTGGCGGCGAGGACGAGGGTGCCGGTGCTCATGCCGTCATCCTGTCAGGCCGAGTGGTGAGACGGCCGTCCCCGAATGTGGACGGGGTTACGTCGCGGAAACCTCACCGCGATACACAGAGGGCATGACGATCTCGGGACAGACCTCGACCGAGCCGACCACCCAGCCCAACGCCGAGCCCACCACCGAGCCCTCCGGCGCGCGCTCGACCGAGCAGCTGCTCGAGGCCGACCGTCGCGAGCCGAACGTCGGCACCTTCGCCTCCGGCGTCTCGTCGGCCCAGCAGCACGCGGCCCTGCGGGCGTCGGTGCGCCAGCTCGGCGCGCTCCTCGGCGAGGCGCTGGAGCGGCACGAGGGCGCCGAGCTGCTCGCGCTCGTCGAGCGCGTGCGCAGCCTGGCCCGGCAGCCGACCGACGACGAGCTGCGCTCGACGCTCGCCGCCGTCGACGCCCCGACCGCGGTCGTGCTGGCCCGCGCCTTCACCGCCTACTTCCAGCTCGTCAACGTCACCGAGCAGCTGCACCGCTGGCAGGAGGTGACGGCCGTGGCGGAGGGCCCGCTCGCCGCCGCCACGCGGCGCATCGGGGCGGCGCTCGACGAGGGGACCGTCGACAGGGAGCTCGTCGACGAGGTGCTCGCCAGGGTCGAGTACCGGCCCGTCTTCACCGCGCACCCGACCGAGGCCACGCGCCGCTCGGTCATCGACCTGCTGCGCCGCATCGCCGACACGGTGCACACCCTCGAGGACCCGCGCAGCGCCCCGGCCGACCAGCCCCGGCTCGAGCGGCGTCTCGCCGAGCTGGTCGACCTGATCTGGCAGACCGACGAGCTGCGCGTCCAGCGGCCCGAGCCCACCGACGAGGCCCGCACCGCGATCTACTACCTCAACTCGCTGACCCAGCGGGTCGTGCCCGAGCTGCTCGCCGAGCTCGACCGCTCGCTCGCGACGATCGGCATCGAGCTGCCCGCGTCGGCCCGGCCGCTGCGCTTCGGCGCCTGGGCCGGCGGCGACCGCGACGGCAACCCCAATGTCACCCCGCAGGTCACCCTCGAGGTCGTCGGCCTGCAGCACGAGGCGGCCCTGCGCGACCTCATCGCCCACACCGAGAACCTCCTCGCCGAGCTCTCGCCGTCCACGCGCGTCGTCACGGTCACCGACGAGCTGAGCCGCAGCCTCGAGGCCGACGCGGAGGCGCTGCCCATCACCTACGACGCCCTCAAGCGGCTCAACGCCGAGGAGCCCTACCGCCTCAAGCTGAGCTTCGTGCGGGTGCGGCTGCAGCGCACCCGCGACCGCCTCGCCCACCAGACGCCGCACGAGCCGGGCCGCGACTACGCCTCCTTCGACGAGCTGCTCGCCGACCTCACGCTCGTGCGCGACTCCATGCTCGCCGGCGGCGACGAGCTCACCGGCAACGGCGCGATCCTGCGGCTCATCCGCACCGCCACGACCGTCGGGCTGGGGCTCGCGACGCTCGACATCCGCGAGCACAGCGGCAAGCACCACGCGGCCCTGGCCGACCTCTACGACCGCATCGGCGAGCTCGAGACGCCCTACGGCGACCTCGACCGGCCCGCGCGCATCGAGCTGCTCTCGCGCGAGCTCGCCTCGCGCCGACCGCTCACCGGCAGCCGGGCCGTCGACGTCGGCGAGGCCGCCTCGACGTCGCTGGCGCTGATGTACGCGATCCGCACCGTCCTCGACACCTACGGCCCCGAGACGGTCGAGACCTACATCGTGTCGATGACGCACGACATCGACGACCTCTTCGCCGTGGTCGTGCTGGCGCGCGAGGTCGGGCTCGTCGACACCGGCACCGAGTCGCACCCGGCGACCGCCCGCATCGGGTTCGCCCCGCTCTTCGAGACGGTCGCCGAGCTCGAGGCCGCGGGACCGCTGCTCGACGCCCTGCTGAGCGACCCGGCATACCGGAGGGTCGTGGCCGCCCGCGGCCACGTGCAGGAGATCATGCTCGGCTACTCCGACTCGTCGAAGGACGCCGGGATCGCCGCGTCGCAGTGGCAGATCCACCGCGCCCAGCGAGCGCTGCGCGACATCGCCCGACGCCACGGCGTGGTGCTGCGGCTCTTCCACGGCCGTGGTGGGTCGGTCGGACGAGGAGGCGGCCCGACCGGCGAGGCGATCCTCAGCCAGCCCTACGGCAGCCTCGACGGCCCGATCAAGATCACCGAGCAGGGCGAGGTGCTCAGCGACAAGTACACGCTTCCGGAGCTCGCCCGCTTCAACCTCGAGGTCGCCCTCGCGGCGGTCCTCGAGGCGTCGGTGCTGCACCGGAAGTCGTTGCTGCCCAAGGACGTCCTCGACGGCTGGAACGGCACCATGGACGTCGTCGCCGCTCGGGGACAGGACACCTACCGCGGGCTCGTGCGCGACCCCGGCCTCGTCCCGTTCTTCGTCTCGGCGACGCCCGTCGACGAGCTCGGCAAGATGAACATCGGCTCGCGCCCGTCGAAGCGCCCCGGCGGCGAGGGAGGCCTCGACGACCTCCGCGCCATCCCCTGGGTGTTCGGCTGGACGCAGTCGCGCATCATCCTGCCGGGCTGGTTCGGCGTCGGCTCGGGCCTCGCCGCCGCCCGTGAGGACGGTCGCGAGAAGACGCTGCGCGAGATGTACGGCTCGTGGGCGTTCTTCCGCACCTTCCTGTCGAACGTGCAGATGACGCTGGCGAAGACCGACCTCGACATCGCTGCGGGCTACGTCGAAGAGCTCGTCCAGCCTGAGGTGGCCGGCCTCTTCGACACGATCCGCGAGGAACACGAGCGCACGCTCGAGGAGGTGCTGCGCGTGACCGGGCAGTCCGAGCTGCTCGAGTCGGCGCCGACGCTGCGCCGCACCCTCGAGCTGCGCGACAGCTACCTCGCACCGCTGCACGCGCTCCAGACGTCGCTGCTGGCGCGGGCGCGTGCGGTGCCCGACGATGCCGAGCCCGATGCCGACGTGCAGCGGGCCCTGCTGCTGACCATCAACGGCATCGCTGCCGGTCTGCGCAACACCGGCTGAGGGCTTACCCACCTCAGGAGGTGGCGGCGGCGCGGAGCATGCGCGTCGCCTGCTCGCGCATGACGTCGCGCAGCTCCGGCGGGTCGAGCACCGTCAGCTCCCACGGCAGCACGCCGAGGTGCATCGCCATCCAGCCGAGGTGGTTGCCGCCCGCCTCGAAGATGCAGTGAGACCTGCCGTCGGCCGTCACGGTGCCGACCGACGCGGGAATCTGCTTCTCCACCAAGGACTTCGGTGCGTGGATTCGAACGCGGCAGACGTGGTCGTACGCGTCGCGCGAGATCGACCGGCGCACGTGCTCGGCCGCGTCGGGCGCGTCCGGACGGGGGCGGAAGCGCCAGCCGCGGGCCTCGGCACCGGTCATGCGGTCGAGCCGGAAGGTGCGCCAGTCCTCGCGGTCGAGGTCGTAGGCGAGCAGGTACCACCGGCGACCGGTCGCGACGAGGCGGTAGGGCTCGACCCGGCGTTCGCCGGAACCGCGCGGGCCGGCATACGCGAAGGTGACGCGCTCGCTCTCGCGGCAGGCGCGGGCGAGCACGAGGAGGGTCGCGGCATCGACGGGGGCGGTCGCGCTGTCGAGGGTGACGGTGGCCTCGTGGATGGCCTCGACCTGCGAGCGCAGGCGTCCCGGCAACACCTGGTCGAGCTTGGCCAGGGTGCGCACCGCCGCCTCGCCGAGCCCCTCGACGGTGCCGCCCGCCGCGAGCCGCAGGCAGACCGCGATGGCGACCGCCTCGTCGTCGGCGAGCAGCAGCGGCGGCAGGCGGCGGCCGGCGCCGAGCTGGTAGCCGCCGCCGGCGCCGTGCGTCGCGTTGACGGGGTAGCCGAGCTCGCGCAACCGGTCGACGTCTCGGCGCACGCTGCGCGTCGTGACACCGAGACGCTCGGCGAGCTCGGTGCCGCTCCAGACCGGGCGGCTCTGGAGCAGGTCGAGCAGTCGCAGCACCCGCGCCGTCGTTCCGTTGCCGTCGCTCGTCGTGGACATGGCTCGAGTCTGTCAGCTTCTGCGGACAGTTTCTGTCCTAGTTGCCTGCCACCATCGAGACATGGCACAGACGACGCGCATTCCCATCGACTGGAACGAGACCCTCGTCGAGCAGGCCGACTGGCACTGGCAGCACCAGCTCCGCGCCCGCTTCGACGGACTCACCGACGAGGAGTACCTCTGGGAGCCGACCCCGGGCGCCTGGAACGTGCACCGCCGCGGCGAGGGCAGCACCGAGATGCAGGGGGGCACCGGCCCCATGACGATCGACTGGGCCTACCCCGCGCCCGAGCCGACGCCCGTGACGACCATCGCCTGGCGGCTCGCCCACATCGTCGTCGGCGTGCTCGGCGCCCGCGCGCACAACCACTTCGGCGCCCCGGAGGCCGACTATCTCACCTTCGACTACGCCGCGACTGCGGACCAGGCCCTCGCCCAGCTCGACAGTGCGTATGCCGCCTGGTTCGACGGCGTGCGCGGCTGGGGCGCCGAGGGGCTGGCCGAGCAGTGCGGCCCCGCTGAGGGCCCGTTCGCCGACGTGTCGCGCGCGACCCTCGTGCTCCACATCAACCGCGAGCTGATCCACCACGGTGCGGAGATCGCGCTGCTCCGTGACCTCTACGCCCACCGCAACGACTGAGAGAGCGAGATACCCATGGCAGCACAGGTCCCACCCGTCGCCGACGAGCGCGAGAGCCTCATCGCCTACATCGACCAGCAGCGCGACGCCTTCGTGTCCGCGACCTTCGGCCTCACCGAGGAGCAGATCCGGCTGACCCCCACGGCAGGCACGCTCAGCCTGGGCGGCCTCGTCAAGCACGTCACGACGTGCGAGCGCGGCTGGACCGAGCGGATGGCGGCAGCGCCGTCGGCGCCCACGCCTCCCGACACGTCGGTCGAGGAGCAGGCCCAGTCGTGGGGCGACGACTTCAGGGTGACCGACGACGACACCCTCGAGTCGCTCCTCGCCGCTCTGGTGGCGCAGGGCGAGGTGACCCGCGAGGTGCTGCGGCACGCCGATCTCGGCGCCGCGGTGCCGGTGCCGCGCGACGCCCCGTGGTTCCCCAAGGACGTCGAGGCCTGGTCGGTGCGGTGGGTCGCGATGCACCTCGTCGAGGAGCTCGCGCGGCACGCCGGGCACGCCGACATCATCCGCGAGTCCATCGACGGCGCGACGATGTACGAGCTCGTCGCCGCCCGTGAGGGCTGGCCGGAGAC
>JABFXB010000244.1 GCA_013361975.1 Dermatophilaceae bacterium | reverse complement strand
CGGCGCGTTGCCGGCCGACGGCGCGTTGTCGGGGAAGAGCCCCGGTGGCGTGCCGTTGCCGTCCCAGTTGAGCAGGTTGACCCGCCCGCGGAGCTCCTGCGACGACGTCGGCGAGTCGGTGGTCTGCCGCTGCTTGAGGGCGTTGAACGTCTCGACGGCGACCGGCGCCGGCCGGCCGCTCGCCTCACCGAACGGCCCGGACTCGTACATGCCCGGCCCCTCGTCGTAGTCGAGCGAGCAGCCGAGCTCCTCGAGCTCGTGGGCGCGCTCGACGTGCGCCGTCGGGATGACGTAGCGCTCGTCGTACTTCGCGATCGCCATGAGGCGGTACATCTCGTAGAGCGTCTCCTCCTCGAGCCCGACCGCCGCGGGGATCGACGGGTCGCCGTCGCGGCCGAGCGACACGTCGCGCATGTAGGCGCGCATGGCGGCCAGCTTGCGCAGCACGTCGGTGACGATGTCGGTGCGCCCGGCGGTGAACAGCTCCGCGAGGTACTCGACGGGGATGCGCAGCGACTCGATGGCCCCGAAGAGCACGTCGCGGCTCTCGGCGTCATGTCCTTGCGACGCAAGCAGGTCGACCACCGGCGACAGCGGCGGCACGTACCAGACCATCGGCATGGTGCGGTACTCCGGGTGAAGCGGCAGCGCGACCCGGTACTTCTTCGCGAGCGCGTAGACGGGCGAGCGGCGGGCCGCATCCATCCAGTCGTCGGGGATGCCGTCGCGCCGGGCGGCCGCGACGACCTCGGGGTCGTTCGGGTCGAGCAGCAGGTCGAGCTGGGCCTCGTAGAGGTCACCCTCGTCAGGCGTGGCCGCGGCCTCCGTGACGCGGTCGGCGTCGTAGAGGAAGAGGCCGAGGTAGCGCAGCCGGCCCACGCAGGTCTCGGAGCACACCGTCGGCAGGCCCACCTCGATGCGCGGGTAGCAGAAGGTGCACTTCTCGGCCTTGCCGCTCTTGTGGTTGAAGTAGATCTTCTTGTACGGGCAGCCGGTGATGCACTGGCGCCAGCCGCGGCAGCGGTCCTGGTCGACGAGGACGATGCCGTCCTCCTCGCGCTTGTAGATCGCACCCGAGGGGCACGACGCCATGCACGAGGGGTTGAGGCAGTGCTCGCAGATGCGCGGCAGGTAGAACATGAAGGTCTGCTCGAGCTCGAAGCGGATCTTGTCCTCGGACTGCCGGCGCACCTTCTCGACCAGCGGGTCCAGGTGGCCGAGCTGGCTCGTGCCGCCGAGGTTGTCGTCCCAGTTCGCCGACCACGTGATCTTCGTGTTCTCGCCCGTGATGAGCGACTTCGGCCGGGCCACGGGGAAGTCGTCGCCCAGGGGCGCCTCGACGAGCGTCTGGTAGTCGTAGGTCCACGGCTCGTAGTAGTCGGCGAGCTTGGGCTGCACCGGGCTGGCGAAGATGCCGAGCAGCTTCTGCACGCGGCCGCCGGCCTTGAGCTTGAGGTTGCCCCGGCTCGTCAGTGTCCAGCCGCCGCGCCACGTCTCCTGGTCCTCGTAGCGGCGCGGATAGCCCTGTCCGGGGCGGGTCTCCACGTTGTTGAACCAGACGTACTCGGTGCCGGCGCGGTTGGTCCACGCCTGCTTGCACGTGACAGAGCACGTGTGGCAGCCGATGCACTTGTCGAGGTTCATGACCATGCCCATCTGGGCCATCACACGCATCAGTACGTCACCTCCTGCGAGCGCTTGCGCACGGTCGAGACCATGTCGCGTTGGTTGCCGGTGGGGCCGAGGTAGTTGAAGGTGTAGCTCAGCTGGGCGTAGCCGCCGATGAGGTGGGTCGGCTTGACCAGCAGGCGGGTCACCGAGTTGTGGATGCCGCCGCGTCGCCCGGTCGCCTCGGACTTCGGCACGTCGATGGTGCGCTCCTGAGCGTGGTGGACGTAGACCACGCCCTCCGGCATGCGGTGGCTGACGATCGCCCTCGCGACGAGCACGCCGTTGGCGTTGGTGCACTCGACCCAGTCGTTGTCCTCGACCTCGATCGAGCCGGCGTCCTGGGGGCTCATCCACACGGTCGGTCCGCCCCGCGAGAGCGAGAGCATGAGCAGGTTGTCCTGGTACTCCGAGTGGATCGACCACTTGCTGTGCGGGGTGAGGTAGCGCACCGTCACCTGCTTGGCGCCGTCGGGCCCGAGCTTCGGCTCGCCGAAGAGCCGGTGCATGTCGAGCGGTGGCCGGTAGGTCGGCAGCGCCTCGCCGACGTCCTGCATCCAGTCGTGGTCGAGGTAGAAGTGCATCCGGCCGGTCAGGGTGTGGAAGGGCTTGAGCCGTTCGATGTTGACGGTGAACGGCGCGTAGCGTCGTCCGCCCGTCTCGGAGCCCGACCACTCCGGTGACGTGATGACGGGAACCGGCTGGACCTGTGTGTCGGCGAAGGTGATCCGCTTCTCCTCGGCGCCCTCGGCGAGGTCGACGAGCTTCTTGCCGACGCGCTCCTCGAGGGTCTTGAAGCCCTGCACCGCGAGGTGGCCGTTCGTCGTGCCCGAGAAGGTGAGGATCGCCTCGGCGAGCTTCTCGTCGGTGTCGATCGCGGGCCGTCCGTCACCCGCGCCGCCGAGCATCACGCCGTTCTTCCTGGCGAGGCGCTCCGCCTCCTCGGCCACCTTGTAGGTGACGTTCTTGACCGTGAAGCCGAGGGTGTCGGCGAGCGGCCCCACCGTCGCGAGCTTCTCGGCGATGGCGGTGTAGTCGCGCTCGACCACCTGGAAGACCGGCATCGTGCGTCCCGGCGTGCCGGGCGCGCCCGTGGTGCGCCAGTCGGCGACCCGGCCGCCCGGCTGGGCGGTCTCGCCCGCGGTGTCGTGCTGCAGGGGGACGCTGACGAGGTCCTTGACCACCCCGAGGTGCGTCTTCGCGAGCTCCGAGAACCGCTGTGCCAGAAGGTGGAACAGGTCGAAGTCGCTCTTCGCCTCCCAGGGCGGGTCGATGGCCGGCGTGAAGGCGTGCACGAACGGGTGCATGTCGGTGGAGCTGAGGTCGTGCTTCTCGTACCACGTGGCCGCGGGGAGCACGATGTCCGACAGGAGCGTCGTCGACGTCATGCGGAAGTCGGCCGAGAGCAGCAGGTCGAGCTTGCCCTGCGGCGCCTCGTCGTGCCACTTCACGTCGGCGGGCCGCGGCGTCTCGGGGTTCTCGGTGCCCATGACGTTCGAGTGCGTGCCGAGCAGGTGCTTGAGGAAGTACTCGTTGCCCTTGGCCGAGCTGCCCATGAGGTTGCTGCGCCACAGCACGAGCGTGCGGGGCCAGTTCTCGGGTGCGTCGACGTCCTCGATCGACGCCGTGAGGCTGCCGTCGTGCAGCGCCCCGGCCACGTATGCCGCCGCGCTGGGGGCGGTGCCCGCCTCGACGGCGGCCTCGGCGTCCTGCGCCACCTGGAGCGGGTTGGTGCCGAACTGGGGGTAGAACGGCATCCAGCCGAGGCGTGCCGACTCGGCGATGGTGTCAGCCGTGTGCTTGCCCTTGAGGTGCCCCTTGGCGAGCGGCGAGCTGAGCGCGTCGGCGGAGTAACCGTCGTTGCGCCACTGGTCGGTGTGCATGTACCAGTACGCGGTGCCGATCATCGTGCGCGGCGGCCGGCTCCAGTCGAGGGCGTTGGCGAGGCTGATCCAGCCGGTGATCGGGCGGCACTTCTCCTGCCCGACGTAGTGCGCCCAACCGCCACCGTTGCGGCCCATGCAGCCGGTGAGCACGAGCAGCGACAGGATCGAGCGGTAGGTGGCGTCACCGTGGAACCACTGGCAGATGCCGGCACCCATGATGATCATCGAACGGCCCTGCGACTGCTCGGCATTCGTCGCGAACTCGCGCGCGATGCGGATGCACTGCTCGGCCGGGACACCGGTGACCTCCGCCTGCCAGGCCGGCGTGTAGGGAGAGTCGACGTCGTCGTAGCCGCTCGGCCACTCCCCCGGCAGGCCGTCGCGCCCGACGCCGTACTGCGCGAGCATGAGGTCGAAGACCGTCGTCACGAGGTGGCCCGCGACCCGGCGGGCCGGGACCCCTCGACGCAGCACCGAGCCCGACCCGTCGGGCTCGAGGAAGGCCGGCAGCAGCACCTCGACCTGCTCGGCCGCGGCGCCCGCCATCGTCAGGGCGGGGGTGACGCCGTCGAGGTCGAGGTTCCAGCGGCCCTTGCCGGAGTCGGCGTAGCGGAACCCCATCGAGCCGTTCGGCACGACCGGCTGGCCGCTGGCCTCGTCGAGCAGCACTGTCTTCCAAGCGTCCTCGTCCGGCACCTCGGCACCCTCGGCCGCCAGGTCGGCTGCGGTGAGGAACTTGCCGGGCACGGACGCCGCCGTCGCCGCGCCCCCCGACCCGGCGGCATACGCACCCTCGGCGGGGTCGAGGCTGATGAGGAACGGCAGGTCGGTGTAGGTGCGCACGTAGTCGGTGAAGAAGGGCACCTCGCGCTCGACGAAGAACTCCTTGAGCAGCACGTGCCCCATCGCCATCGCGAGGGCGGCGTCGGTGCCGGCCTGCGCGGGCATCCACTCGTCGGCGAACTTCGTGTTGTCGGCGTAGTCGGGGCTGACCGTGACGACCTTGGTGCCCCGGTAGCGGACCTCGGCCATCCAGTGTGCGTCGGGCGTGCGGGTCACGGGGACGTTGGAGCCCCACATCATGAGGTAGGTCGCGTCCCACCAGTCGCCCGACTCGGGCACGTCGGTCTGGTCGCCGAAGACCTGCGGGCTCGCGACGGGCAGGTCGGCGTACCAGTCGTAGAAGCTCGTCATGACGCCGCCGATGAGCTGGATGAAACGGGTGCCGACGCAGTGCGACACCATCGACATCGCCGGGATGGGCGAGAAGCCGGCGACGCGGTCGGGGCCGTACTCCTTGATGGTGTGCACGTGCGCGGCGGCGGCGATCTCGACGGCCTCGCCCCACGACGCGCGCACGAGTCCGCCCTTGCCGCGGGCGCTCTGGTAGCGCCGGCGCTTCTCGGGGTCGGTCGTGATCTCGTGCCAGGCCGCGACCGGGTCGCCGAGCCGCCTCTTCGCCTCGCGGTACATCTCGAGCAGCACGCCGCGGACGTAGGGGTAGCGCACCCGCGTCGGCGAGTAGGTGTACCAGGAGAACGCCGCGCCACGCGGGCAGCCGCGCGGCTCGTACTCCGGCCGGTCGGGCCCGACCGAGGGGTAGTCGGTCTGCTGCGTCTCCCACGTGATGATCCCGTCCTTGACGTAGACCTTCCACGAGCAGGAGCCGGTGCAGTTGACGCCGTGCGTGGACCGGACGACCTTGTCGTGGCTCCACCGGTCACGGTAGAAGACGTCGCCGGCTCGGCCGCCCTCCCTGAATACCGCTCTGCCGTCGGCGGATTCGTCCCATCGGGTGAAGAACCGGCCGGCCTTGAGCAAGGCCGCCGAGGCCGGTCCGTCGATGCCGGCACCCGCCTGGGCGGGCACGCTGCCGCGTGCTCCGCTCGTCGTGGTCGCTCTCTCAGTCACAGGTCGCACTCCCTTGCGGTCCGTCGCTGGAACAGGCAGCCCCGGGAGGCCGCCGTCCCCTGCACCTTGGCACGGGTGTGGCGTGTGTGACCAGGGCTATGACCCGATGCAGTTCCCACCAGATACTCCTCCTCGAGTGCTCGTCAGGGTGTCGACTTCGGCCCACTCGGGGCCGCCGAGATGGATGGCCGCCGCCGGGAAGAGACCGTTGTCCTCGCGGTCGATGTGCTCGCGCAGCAGGCTCTCGAAGCGCGGGAAGAGCTCCACGCGCCCCTGTCCGATGCGGCCCAGCAGGTCGTCGAGCTCGTCGTGCTCGTCGCACAGGCCGCCGATGTGGTCGGTGAAGAGCTCGTCGCGGGCCATGACGGTGAACAGGCCCGACTCCTCGGCCGCGACGTGCGGGTCGAGGTGCGCGGCCAGCTGCTCGACTGCCGCGTGACGCCGGGGCTCGTCGTCGAGCGACCGGCGCAGCTCTCCGAGGTGGTTGACGATGTGCTCGTGCTCGGCCCTGAACCGTCCGATCACCTCGAGGTCTGAGCATCCGCAGTAGCTGCACATCACCGGGTCCCGTCTGTGGTGGTCATGGGCGCACCTGCACGATGCCGTGCGCCCCACGTTCGGCGTCGGCCATGACGTGGCTGACGAAGGGGTAGTGGCCGGGCTCGTCGAAGACCGTCTCGACGAAGCCGCCCTGGCTGGGGGCGAGCGACAGCGACTGGCTGCCGCCGCGGGAGGTGCCCGGCCGAAGCAGCCAGGCGCCTTCGGCGTAGGCGGTGTCGAACTGCGCGCCGACGACGTGGAAGCTCGTGGCCCGGTTCGGTCCGGCGTCCAGCACCCAGAAGCGAACTCGCTCACCGACCCGGGCGCTCAACGGGGAGGCGTCGTACTGGTCCGCGACCCCGTTGAAGGCGAACAGGTCGGGCGCGTCGGCCTGCGCCTTCGCGGCGTCGACCTCGCCGGCCGAGCCGCGGGCGGTCGCGGCAGCCAGGTAGAGCTCCGACTGCACGAGCACGTAGGAGCGGTCGACGGAGGGCAGTCCCGGCGGCTCGATGACGACCGCACCGACGAGGCCCGCGGCGAGGTGCGCCGACATCGGCATCGTCGAGCAGTGGTACATCCAGATGCCGGCCCGGTTCGCGGTGAACCGGTAGACGAGGCTGCCTCCCGGCGGCACCGTGCGCATCACGTCGTCGGGTGCCCGCGAGCCGGCGTGGAAGTCGACCGAGTGCCCGATGGACGCGTGGTTGACGAGCGTGACCTCGAAGACGTCGCCGACGCGCCCGTGCAGCGTCGGTCCGGGGGTGGTGCCACCCCACGTCCAGCGCCGCTGCCACCGGCCCGGCGCCACCTCCTGCTCCTCCTCGTCGACGGTGAGGGTCACGCGGTGGACGCGCTCGTTCGACAGCGGTGGCAGCACGGGGTCGTATGCCGTGAAGCCGGGCGACATGCCGCCGTGGGCTGGTTCGGGGGTCGGGGTCGTCGCCGCCCCGTGCGCGTGCGGGCCGGCGCGCCCGGCGGGCGCCTCCTCGCCTGACACCCGGACGTGGAGCACCATGCCCATCTGCCGGTGCCCGACGACCGAGCACCAGCCCTCGAGGGGACCGGTGACGACACCGGCGTCGAGCATGCTGGTGCCGCCCGGCGCCAGGCGCGGCGTGCGGCGGCCGCCGTCGAGCACGAGGTCGTGCGTGGTGGTGCTGTCGCGGTTGGTGAGGCGGATGACGAGCCGGTCGCCGACCGGCACGGTCACCGTCGCCGGCGTGAACGCCATGTCGTCCGCCGTGACGTCGACAGTGGTCGTGTGTCCGGTGGGCGCCGCGTCACCGCTCGGGTCGGCCCCTGCGGAGCCGGCAGTGAGACCGAGGCTCGTCGCGACCACGAGCGCGACGGCAGAGACCGCCGTCGCGATCTGTCTCGACGTCCAGAACGGCGCCTCCTGCAAGGGGGTCCCGGCGCCCACGACCGCCGCTCCGGAGGCGACCGCGGCCCTGCGGGCGCGGACGGACGCCAGCACGGCGAGCACCGTCAGGGGCGGGAACGCCGCGACCGAGAGACCGACGAGCACGGCGGCGGCGGTGCGCGTGGCGGTGGGCAGGGGCAGCAGCCAGAGGACGAGGCCGAGGTTGAGCAGGACCACCCGCGTCGGCGCGCCGTGTTCGAACCTGCCGAGCCCGGCCCGCACGGCGGTCGGGCCGCCCCCGAGGACGCTCGGCACGAGGTGGCTCAGGGCGGCGAGCACGAGCTGGAGCGCGAAGCCGACGGCCACCGCGGCGGCGACGCGGCCATACCCGTCGCCCACTTGCGGCCAGTCCGTCGCACGCGCGACGAGCACGGCGACACCGACGACGCTCGCGACGAACCAGGCGAGCGCGCAGGAGGCGGAGACTGTGGCGAACCGGCGGGGCGGGTTCCTGCG
>JABFXB010000017.1 GCA_013361975.1 Dermatophilaceae bacterium | reverse complement strand
AGGAGCCACCGCTCGAGCAGGGCGTGCAGGGCCGCCTTGCCGACGTGGATGGGCGGGTTCGACCAGATCGTGTCGAACCGGACGTCGTCGGGCACCTCGTCGGGCTCGCAGAAGCGGATCGCCCCCACGCCCGCGGCCGACGCGTTGGCGCGGGCGAGGTCGAGCGAGCGCCGGTTGACGTCGACGCCCCAGACGCGCGCACCGGGGGAGCGCAGCGCCAGCGTGATGGCGATCGGCCCCCACCCGCACCCGATGTCGAGCAGCTCGCCCGTGGGGCTCGGGTCGGGAACGCCCGCGAGGAGGACCGCCGTGCCGGGATCGAGGCGGTCGGGCGAGTAGACGCCCCGGGCCGTCGTCAGGGTGAGGCGGCGCCCTTCGAGGGCCACCTCGATGGTGCGCCGCTCCTCCGGGGTGGCCGGCTCGGCGCTGAAGTAGTGGTCGGTCGGCTCGCTCATCACGGTCACCGTATCGGCACGGCGGGCGACGGGACCGGGCACAAACGAGTGGCCCGTGGCGTTGCACCTTTGCGACCATAGGGAGAACATGACGAGCAACCACACGAACCACACCGGCGACTCCGCTCGCGGCGCAGACCGCGAGCGCGACCTTTTCGGCAGCCGCGCGACCGCGCTGGCGGCCGACGAGCACGACACCGACGGGGCGCAGTTCCCCCTCTATGACGGCGACCAGCTCGAACGTGAGGAGCGTGCGGCGCTCCGCCGCGTCCAGGGCCTGTCGACCGAGCTCGAGGACATCACCGAGGTCGAGTACCGCCAGCTGCGCCTCGAGCGCGTCGTGCTGGCCGGGGTCTGGACCGAGGGCAGCGCCGAGGACGCCGAGAACTCCATCCGCGAGCTCGCGGCCCTCGCCGAGACCGCGGGCTCGACCGTGCTCGAGGGCGTCATCCAGCGGCGCCAGCGCCCCGACCCGGCCACCTGGCTCGGCAAGGGCAAGGCGGTCGAGCTGCGTGACATCGTCGTCGCCGAGGGCGCCGACACCGTGATCTGCGACGGCGAGCTGGCGCCGAGTCAGCGCCGAGCGCTCGAGGACGTCGTCAAGGTCAAGGTCATCGACCGCACCGCCCTGATCCTCGACATCTTCGCCCAGCACGCGAAGAGCCGTGAGGGCCGGGCGCAGGTCGAGCTGGCGCAGCTGCAGTACCTCCTGCCGCGCCTGCGTGGCTGGGGTGAGTCGATGTCCCGTCAGGCCGGTGGCCGGGTGGCCGGCGGTGAGGGCATCGGCTCGCGTGGACCCGGTGAGACGAAGATCGAGCTCGACCGGCGCCGCATCAACACCAAGATCGCCAAGCTTCGGCGTGACATCAAGGGCATGAAGACCAGCCGCGACACGCGTCGTCACTCGCGCCAGGCCGGTGGCGTGCCGTCGGTCGCCATCGCCGGCTACACCAACGCCGGCAAGAGCTCGCTGCTCAACCGGCTCACGGGCGCCGGCGTGCTCGTCGAGAACCAGCTCTTCGCCACCCTCGACCCGACCGTCCGCCGCACGGAGACCGACGACGGCCGCGTCTACACGCTCGCCGACACCGTCGGCTTCGTCCGCAGCCTGCCGCACCAGCTGGTCGAGGCGTTCCGCTCGACGCTCGAGGAGGTCGGCGACTCCGACCTGCTCCTCCACGTCGTCGACGGGTCGCACCCCGACCCCGAGGGCCAGATCTCGGCCGTTCGCGGCGTGCTCGCCGAGGTCGGCGGCGACCAGATCAAGGAGATCATCGTCGTCAACAAGGCAGACATCGCCGACCCCGAGGTGCTCGACCGCCTGCGACGCCACGAGAAGCACTGCGTCACGGTGTCGGCACGCACCGGCGAGGGTCTGGCCGAGCTTCGCGCGCTCATCGCGCACGAGCTGCCCAAGCCCGACATCGAGGTCGAGGTGCTCGTTCCCTACGACCGCGGCGACCTCATCTCGCGCCTGCACGACGAGGCCGATGTCCTCGAGAGCGAGCACGTCGCCGAGGGCACCCGGGTGCGCGCGAAGGTCACGCCGGCGATCGAGGCCGACCTCACGGCATACGTCGTCGTCGCGAGCTGAGGCGCGCGCCCACGGCAGCTCTCACCGACGCTAGGCGGGTCGTCCGCCGGGCGTCGGTGCCGTCGGAAAGGATGGGCCCATGGCCCTCGAGATCCCCTGTCCCTACTGCGGCACGCAGATGTACGCCGAGCAGGCGCACAACCGCTGCCCCGCGTGCCTCTACATCGAGCCGTGCTGCGACGGCGCGCCGCAGGGCGTCTGCGAGGCGCCGGCGCCCGAACCCCGGTCGAGGTGACCGCCGCACCCGACCCGTCGGGCGCCTGGGTCGCGACCGAGCGGGTGGTCCTGCGACGCCCTTGTCCCGACGACCTCGACGACTACGTGCGGCTCCACACCGACCCCCGCACCTACGCCCACGCCCCGGACGCCATGCCGACCGTCGACCGTTGTCGCGACCGGCTCGCTGCCGACCTGGCCGACTGGGAGACGTCGAAGCTCGGGTATGCCGCCGTCGTCGACCGTGCCACTCGTGCGGTGATCGGGTGGGCAGGCTTGCGGCACAAGGACTCCGACAGAGGGTCGCTCAACCTGTACTACCGGCTCGCGTACGACCGGCTGGGTTCCGGTCTGGGCCGGGAGATCTCCCGGGCGCTCGTCGCGTGGGGCGTCGAGCACCGGCCCGAGGCGGTGGTGACCGCGATGGTCGACACCGTCAACACGGCGTCTCTGCGCACCGCGAGGCGCGCAGGGCTCGTGCAGGTGGGCCTGCCCGTGTCCAAGGACGACGTCGACGGCAAGCCGATGGCGCACTTCGAGGCGCCTGCGGTGCGCGTGCTGCCTGCAGCAGCCGCCGACTCCCTGCGCGAGGCGCTCGTCGACCTGTGGGTGCGGGTCAACGACGCCGGCGGGTCCGTCGGGTTCCTGCCGGGGGCGTCGGCCGCCGACGTCGCCGCTGCCCTGGACCGGCACCTCGACGACGTGCGGGCCGAGCGGTCGGTCCCATGCGTGCTCGTCGACCCGGACGCGGCCGGCACGGACGTCGCAGACCCGACGGCAGCGCGCGGGCCCGCCGAGTGGTGGCGGTCCGACACGGTGCCCTCACGCCTGCGCGGGCTGGGCTTCTGGGAGCACTCGCGAGGCTTCCCCTACGAGCACCTGGCCGGCCTCAAGCGGCTCATGGTCGACCCGTCGGCCCGGGGGCGCAACCTCGGCCGCATCCTGCTGGGCGGCATGGTGGGCGTCGCACGCCGCGACCTGCCCTGGGTCGAGCTGCTCCGGCTCGACTACCGCGACGGGCTGGGGCTGGGCGACTTCTACGCGAAGTCCGGATGGACGGAGGTCGGCCGCGTCCCGAGGGGCCTGCGGCTCAGCGCCACCGACTACCGCGACGACGTCGCCATGGCCCGTCGGATCGACGGGAGCCGGCTGCGCTGAGTGGCCCCGGCCCGTCGACGGCTCCGGCCGTCTCAGGACAGTCCCGTCGTGGACCCGTCCTCCCTGATGTCGATCCGTTCGGCGTTGGGCGACTTCGGCAGTCCGGGCATGGTGCGCATGTCGCCGCAGATCGCGTAGACGTACCCGGCGCCGACCGCGGCGCGCACCTCCCGCACGGGCATCCGCCACCCGGTAGGGGCCCCCTTGAGCGTCGGGTCCGAGGAGATGGACAGATGGGTCTTGGCGACGACGACCGGCAGGTTGCCGAACCCTAGCCGCTCGTACTCCTGGAGGGCCCTCGCGGCCGCCGGGCTCACGTCGATGCCGTCGGCACCGTAGACCTGCGTGGCGATCGCCTCGATCTTGTCGGTGAGGGGCAGGTCGAGCGGGTAGAGGAACCGGAAGTCCGACGGTTCCTCGGCCGCCTCGACGACGGCACGCGCCAGCTCGAGCGCGCCCGCCCCGCCGTCCGCGACGTGCGTGGTCACCGCGCAGCGCACCCCGAGCTCGTCGCACAGCGCCCGCACCACGTCGTGCTCGCTCTCGTGGTCGGTCGGGAAGGCGTTGATCGCGACGACGGGACGGATGCCGAAGCGACGGATGATCTCGACGTGCTTGCGCAGGTTCGGCAGCCCTGCCGCCACCTCCTCCGGGCTCTCGTCGAGCAGGCCCTGGGGCAGCGGTCTGCCGGGCTTGATCGTCCAGTGGCCGGAGTGGGCCTTGAGGGCTCGGACGGTGGCGACGAGGACCGCCGCGTCGGGCACCAGGCCGCTGACCCGGCACTTGACGTCGAAGAAGCGCTCGGCGCCCATGTCGGCGCCGAAGCCGGCCTCGGTGATGACGTAGTCGCTGCCGCGAACCCCGACGAGGTCGGCGACGACCGACGACGTGCCGGTGGCGATGTTGCCGAACGGGCCGCAGTGCACGATGGCCGGGCCGCCCTCGAGGGTCTGCAGCAGGTTCGGCTTGAGCGCGTCCCGGAGGACCACGGCCATGGCGCCCGCGGCGCCGAGGTCGTCGGCGGTGACGCTCTTGCCCTCGACCGTGTAGGCCACGACGATCCGGCCGAGCCGCAGCCGCAGGTCCTCGAGCGAGGTCGCCAGGCTCAGCAGCACCATGACCTCGCTGGCGGCGGTGATGTCGAATCCGGTCTGCCGCACCAGCCCGTCGTCGCGGGAACCGATGCCCACGATGACGGTGCGCAGGGCTCGGTCGTTGACGTCGAGCACCCGCCGCCAGGTGATGTTCCGGACGTCGATGCCGAGCTTGTTGCCCTGGTGCAGGTGGTTGTCGACCATCGCCGCGAGCAGGTTGTGTGCGGCGGTCACCGCGTGGAAGTCGCCCGTGAGGTGCAGGTTGAGCCGTTCCATCGGCACCACCTGGCTGTAGCCGCCGCCCGCGGCACCGCCCTTGATGCCGAACGTCGGCCCCATCGACGGCTGGCGCAGGCACACGACGGCACGGCTGCCCCGGCTGGTGAGGGCCTGCGCCAGGCCGACCGACGTCGTGGTCTTCCCCTCGCCGAGCGGCGTCGGGGTGATGGCCGTGACGACGACGTGCCTCGCCCGGTTTTGCACGCGCTGGCCGGGCTGCCCGGTGGGCTCGTCGAGGATGCCGAGGTCGATCTTGGCGACGTCGCGGCCCCAGGGTTCCAGGTGTTCCTCGCTCACGCCGAGGTCGGCGGCCACCTCGACGAGCGGGCGCAGGGTCGCCGCGGTCGCGATGTCGAGGTCGGTGGGCATCTTTGCGCTCATACCTCGATGGAACTCCCGGCCGGGCGCGAGCGGAGCGCAATCGGCTGAGGATCCGCAGTGACGTGCGTCCCACCGCCGGGCGGAGACGTCGGCGCCGAGTGCCGGTTCCCGACCTCGTAGGGCGGTCGGGAACCGGCACCGTTCTCCGGCACTTCACCGGGGGAGTGAGCCTGGGGGAGGGGCTCGAGGAGTGCCGGGGCAGTCCGAGCTCCGAGGGACCGAGCTCGCACGTCGAACGTCAGGGACGGTGAAGCCTGCGCAACCGGTTCCGGGGGCGGTTCCGGGGCGACGCGGGCGCGACCTCGTTCGCATCGAGCCGGCTGCATGAATCGGCGAACGGTGTCTGTCGGTGACGTGGCGATCGCGTTTCTCCCCTCGGGTCGAGCGGAGCTCCAGGATCACTGACACCTTCAGGGTAGGGCGGCCGGGACGGCCCCGGTCACTGTCCCTTGGTACTAGTACCGGATGGCCGTGCCGCCGGGCTCGCACGACTCACGGGGGACACGGCGGACGACGGGCCGGCCCGGCGGCATACGCTGACCCGATGGCCCAGCGACCCGCGCTCGACGAACTCCTCCACGCCGCGGTGTCGGGGGTCGGCGGCGCGGAGCGCCCCGGCCAGGTCGAGATGGCGCGGGCCGTGGCGAAGGCCGTCGAGAGCGGCGAGCACCTGCTCGTCCAGGCCGGCACCGGCACGGGCAAGTCGCTGGCCTACCTCGTGCCGGCCGTGGCGCACGCCTTCGAGGCTGGCAAGCCGGCCGTCGTCGCGACCGCCACGCTCGCCCTGCAGGGGCAGATCGTCGACCGCGACATGCCCCGGGTCGCCGACGCGCTCGCCCCCGTGCTCGGGCGCCGGCCCACGTACGCCCTCGTCAAGGGCCGCCGCAACTACGTGTGTCTCAACAAGCTCGAGGGCGGCTTCCCCGACGAGGAGGACGGCCTGCTGTCGGTCGGGCAGGTGGACGCGAGCGTCGGCCGGCTCGGGCAGGAGGTGGTGCGGCTTCGCGAGTGGGCGTCGACCACCGACTCGGGTGACCGCGACGAGCTCGTGCCGGGCGTCTCCGAGCGAGCCTGGCGACAGGTGTCCGTGTCGGCCCACGAGTGCCTGGGCGGCAAGTGCCCGCTCGTGGCGGAGTGCTTCGTCGAGCGGGCCCGCGCCGCGGCCCAGGACGTCGACGTCGTCGTCACCAACCACTCGTTCATGGCGATCGACTCGTTCGAGGGCCGCCAGATGCTTCCCGAGCACGACGTGCTCGTCGTCGACGAGGCCCATGAGCTCGTCGACCGGGTGACCGCCACCATCACCGACGAGCTCACCGGCACCATGGTCATGACCGCGGCGAAGAAGGCGGGCCGCATGTCCGAGAACACGGCCGCGCTCGACGAGGCGGGCGAGCTGCTCGCGCAGGCCCTCGAGCCGCTCGAGGAGGGGCGCATGCTCGGCGTGCCGGACTCCGTGGGGCTGGCGCTGGCGCGGGTGCGCGACACCGCGCGCGTGGTGCAGAGCGACCTCAAGCCCCCGCCGGGGCAAGAGAGCGACGGCGCGCGCCAGATCGCCCGTGCTGCGGTCGACGAGGTGCACGAGAACGCCGAACGCATCCTCGAGGAGCGCGAGCTCGACGTCGTGTGGTTGAGCCACGACCAGCGCCGCGGGCCCGTGCTCCGGGTGGCGCCGATGAGCGTCGCCATGCTCGTGCGCGACAAGGTGTTCGAAGAGCGCACCGTCGTGCTGACCTCTGCCACCCTCGAGCTCGGTGGCACCTTCGACGCCGTGGCCGGAACCATCGGGCTGCGCGGCGAGGGCGCCCCGAAGTGGCACGGCCTCGACGTCGGCAGCCCGTTCGACTACCCCAAGCAGGCCATCGCCTACGTCGCCGCGCACTTGCCGCCCCCGGGGCGCGACGGGGCCGGCGACGACGCGCTCGACGAGATCGAGCAGCTGGTCCGCGCCGCTGGCGGGCGCACGCTCGGGCTGTTCTCCTCGATGCGCGCCGCGCAGACGGCGGCCGAGGTCATGCGGGCGCGCTTCGGTGACGACATCCCCGTCCTCTGCCAGGGCGAGGACCAGATCACCACCTTGGTGCGGCAGTTCGCCCGTGACCCGCGCACCTGCCTCTTCGGCACCCTGACGCTCTGGCAGGGGGTCGACGTGCCCGGCTCCTCGTGCCAGCTCGTTCTCATCGACCGCATCCCGTTCCCACGCCCCGACGACCCACTCGCGTCAGCGCGCTCGCAGGCCATCGCGCGCATGGGCGGCAACGGCTTCATGGCCGTCTCGGCGACGCACGCGGCGCTCCGCCTCGCCCAGGGCGCGGGGCGGCTCGTGCGCCGAGCGGACGACCGGGGCGTCGTCGCGTTCCTCGACTCCCGCATGATGACGGCGAGGTATGCCGGCTTCCTCCAGCGCTCGCTGCCGCCCTTCTACCCGACCACCGACAAGAAGATGGTCCTCGCCGCGCTCGAGCGGCTCGACGCCATGGCGCCGCCCCCGGTCGCCGTCGAGGAGCCGGCCCTGCGGTCGCTGACCGGCGCGCGTTCCGACGCCGACGGCACGGAGCACCCGAGGCCGGTGGCCGGGCCGCCGCCGGTGGCTCCGTCGACGCGCAACGCCGTCACATCCGGTCACGCGTGGACCGACGAGCAGGACGAGGAGCTGCGCGACGCCGCGGAGTCGGGCATGCAGCTCGACGAGCTCGTCGACCACTTCGAGCTGCCCGAGGAGACGATCCGGGCGAGGGTCGAGCAGCTCGGCCTCACCCTCGCGTCCGGCGCCCTCTTCGACTGAGGGCGAACATGAGCTTCACTTCCACGGGAACGGGCGCCCCGGCTGTCGGGCCCGCATGGCACAGC
>JABFXB010000304.1 GCA_013361975.1 Dermatophilaceae bacterium | reverse complement strand
TCATCCGTCACTCGCACATAGTGACGATTCGACCCTAACCCCGCGTCAGCCCAAGTCGTCGGACGTTTCAGCCACTGATCGCCGGAGGCGTCGGATCGTCTTGTCGCTCTTTACCCGTTCGCCGAGGGCTTCAGGGGTCCACGCGTCGGCCGGGATGTCCGTCGCGGCAGTGGAACCGGCGATCTGGTCGCCACCAGCGCCCGCGGTGGTCATGGCGTCGGCACCACCGCCGTTGTCGGCGTAGGCGCCCTTGGCGGGGCGTCGCTTCCGCTCGGGCGCGTCGACCCCCGGAGCCAGGCGGCGCGTGGTGATGAGGAAGCCGGTGTGGCCGTGCATGCGGTGCTGGGGGCGCACGGCGAGGCCCTCGAGGTGCCAGCCGCGCACCAGCGACTCCCAGGCGGAGGGCTCGGTGTAGCCGCCGTGGGCACGGATGCCTTCGGCGACCCGGCTCAGCTGGGTCGTCGTGGCGACGTAGCAGATGAGCACGCCTCCGGGGATGAGCGCCTCCGACACCGCGTCGAGGCACTCCCAGGGGGCGAGCATGTCGAGCACCACACGGTCGACGGTGCCGGGATCGGCGACCTTCGGCAGCGACTCGACGAGGTCGCCGACCGTGACCGTCCAGGCCGGGTGGTCGCCGCCGAAGAACGCGCGGCCGTTGCCGCGGGCGATCTCGGCGAAGTCCTCGCGTCGCTCGAACGACAGCAGCCGGCCGCTCTCGCCGATGGCGCGCAGGAGGGACATCGACAGCGCGCCACTGCCGACACCGGCCTCGACGACCGTCGCACCGGGGAAGATGTCGGCCATCTGGACGATCTGGCCGGAGTCCTTGGGATAGACGACCGCTGCCCCGCGTGGCATCGACATCACGTAGTCGCTGAGGAGCGGACGCAGGGCCAGGTACTCGACCCCAGCGGTGTTGGTCACCACCGAGCCGTCGGGTGAGCCGATGAGGTCGTCGTGGCGCAGGAACCCGCGGTGCGTGTGGAACTCGCGGCCGGGCTCGAGGGTGATGGTGTGCAGACGCCCCTTCGGGTCGGTCAGCTGCACCCGCTCCCCCACCTCGAAGACGCCGCGGCGGTTGTGGGCTGCACCGGTGACGAGGGACTGTGCGGCGTCGGTCATGGGAGCACAGTCTAGGTGCCCGTGGAGCGGCTCCCGGACACGCGTCGTAGCGCGCTCGCCTCCACCTCGTACCGGCTCTGGCGACCCCCGGGACCACCGAAGAAACGCCGCCGCAGGGCGCCCTCGAGCTCGACGAGGTCATCAGCCTGCAGGCGCAGGGCCGAGCGACGCGTGGTAGCCGTCCAGCACACGACGTCGATCGTGTCGACCGTGGCTCGACGCGCACCCTCGGCGGCGTCCTTGCGACGTCGCGGCGGCCCGGCCCGCGGCACCACGACGCGCAGGGTGACGATGCGGTCACCGCTCGGCAGCTCGCGTTCCTCGGCCGGAGCGGCGACCCTCCCCGCCAGGACGACCTGGTTGCGCCCAGGCGGTGCGCCGGGCGCCGTCTCGCTCACCGTCCGTCCGACCGTCCGTCCGACCGACCGACCCACCGTCTCGGTGGCGGTCCTGCTCGTGCCCATGGTCACTCCCTCCGGCCCGACCGTCGGGCCCTGACCCCACGCTCGCCGACCGGACGCGTCGAGGGCACCGTGCGCCCGCGACCTGTGGACGACCACCCCTTGCCCCGAAGGGGTGTGGACGGACGAGTGACCGGTGCCGTCAGCGGCGGCCGCGACGGCCGAGCTCGGCGCCCACCACCGCGTTGATGCGCTCGGCGGTGGCCAGGCCCCGCACGTCGCGCGTGTCCTCGTCGATCACGACCGCGTGCGAGAGGTCGCGCTCGCTCATCACCCGGATCAGGTCGGTGAGCGCCGCATCACCGGGCAGGGCCACGACCCACGCCGCTGGCTGGGCGATGGTGACCGAGGCGACGGCCGTGCGGCCGCGGGCCTCGGCCGGCACCCGCACGGCGGACTCGGCGTCCACCAGCCCCAGCGGCCACCCTGCAGGGTCGGCGGCCGCCACGTGCACGCCCCGGGCGACGGTTCCCTCGACGTCCGACACGGTGGTGCCGCCTGCGACCAGCACCACCGGCTCGAGCACGTCCGTCGCGAGCCCGGACGTCACCTCGTGGATGTGTCCGGCCCGAACTGCAGCCGTGGCCCCCTGCCAGAGGAAGAACGCGATCGCCACGGGCCAGACGATGTCGAAGACGTCGGGCGAGCGCCCCTCGACCAAGGGCCGCAGCGCGAACCAGGCCACGGTCAGCACCGCGACGACGCGCCCGAGCCAGCCGGCGGCCACCAGGCCGCGCCCCTTGCTGCCGGTGGCGCGCCACACGAGCGCGCTGACGATCTGGCCACCGTCGAGGGGGAGCCCCGGCAGCAGGTTGAACAGGCCCACGAGCAGGTTCGCAACAGCCACGATGCCGAGCAGCGTCAGGGCGGTCTCGTTCGTGGTGAGCGCGCGGACGCCCCAGACGAGCGCGGCCAGGAGCAGGTTCGACAGCGGACCCACGACGGCCACCAGGGCCGTCGTGCCCGGCGAGCTGCGGGTGGCGTCGTAGACGGTGTGCCCGCCCCAGACGTCGGCCACGATGCGGCTCACCGGGTGCCCGCGCCACTGCGCGGCGAGGGCGTGGGCGGCCTCGTGCACCAGCACCGAGACGAGGAGCAGCACGGCGTAGCCGCCGGCGAGGAGGTAGCCATAGGCGGGTCCGCGGTCGGCGCGCGCGAGGTTGGGGCCGAAGACCACGACGATGAGCACGGCGATGAGCGGCCACGAACGACCCAGGTACACCGGCGTGCCGGCGAGGCTGCCGATCCGCCACCCGTGGGAGGGGCCCGGGCGGCGGGCGGGAGTGCTCATGACCCAACCCTAGGGCCTGCCCGCCGCGTCGACCTGTGCCGCTCCCGGCCGCCGCCTGTGGGTCGCGGCCGAGCCCTGTCGCCCCGGCGGCATACAGTCTGGCCATGGTCTCAGCGCTGTCCCCGAGTCGGGCCTCCGACTTCATGACGTGCCCGATGCTCTACCGCTTCCGGGTCATCGACAAGCTCCCCTCGCCGCCCACTCAGGCGACCGCTCGGGGCACGCTGGTCCACGCCGTGCTCGAGCGCCTCTTCGACCTGCCGGCCACCGAGCGAACCATCGACGCCGCCGTCGCCCTGGTGCCCCAGGAGTGGGAGCGGCTCGCCGACGAGGAGCCGGCGATGCTCGAGCTGCTGGCCGAGCAGCAGGGCCGCACCGACGAGTGGTTCGCCGGCGCCGCCTCTCTGCTGCAGACGTGGTTCGGGCTCGAGGACCCCACCCGTCTCGAGCCCGCCGAGCGCGAGCTCTACGTCGAGACAGAGATCGACGGCCTCGTCCTGCGCGGCTACGTCGACCGGCTCGACGTCGCGCCGGGGGGCGCCATGCGCGTCGTCGACTACAAGACGGGCCGCTCGCCCTCCGAGCACTTCGAGGCCAAGGCCCTCTTCCAGATGAAGTTCTACGCCCTCGTCCTCTGGCGCCAGCGCGGCGTCATCCCGAAGCGGCTCCAGCTCGTCTATCTCGGCAACAGCGAGATCGTCGCCTACGAGCCCGACGAGCAGGACCTCCTTGGCACCGAGCGCAAGGTCAAGGCGCTCTGGCACGCGATCGAGCGGGCCGCCACCACGGGCGACTGGCGCCCGAGCCCGAGCCGCCTCTGCGACTGGTGCGAGCACCGCGCCCTGTGCCCTGCGTGGGGCGGCACGCCTCCGCCGCTGCCCGTCGACGCCGCCGAGCGCGCCGTCGACCCGACCGTCACCGGCCTGGTCGAGATCGACGCCTGACCGTTCGCGAGCCCACGCGCAGGGGGCGTATGCCGTCCGGTCACGACCCGACGGCCGCGCGGGACGGCATACGCCCGACTCTGCGGGACTCGGTCAGGCCGTGAACTCGTCGGCCACCGAAAGCGCCTCGTCGAGGACGGCGAGTCCCTCCTCGGCCTCGGCGGGCGTCGTCGTGCACGGCGGTACGACGTGCGTGCGGTTGAAGTGCGTGAACGGCCAGAGCCCGCGCTCCTTGCACGCGGCCGCGAAGGCCGCCATCGGAGCCGCCGCCTCACCGCCGGCGTTGTAGGGCACCAGCGGCTCGCGGATCTCACGGTCGCGAACGAGCTCGACGGCCCAGAAGACGCCCAGGCCTCGCACGTCGCCGACACTGGGGTGCTTGGCTGCGATCTCGCGCAGTCGCGGGCCGATGACGTCGGTGCCGAGCGAGCGGGCGTTCTCGATGATGCCCTCCTCGCGGAAGGCGTTGATCGACGCGACGGCCGAGGCGCACGCGAGCGGGTGGCCCGAGTAGGTCAGGCCGCCGGGAAAGGCGCGCTGGTCGAAGGTGGCGCGGATCTCGTCGGAGATGACGACGCCCCCGAGCGGCACGTAGCCCGAGTTGACGCCCTTGGCGAACGTGATGAGGTCGGGCCGCACGCCCCAGTGGTCGACGGCGAACCACTCGCCGCACCGGCCGAAACCGGCCATGACCTCGTCGGCGATCAGGATGATGCCGTGCTCGTCGCACAGGTCGCGAACGCCCTGCAGGTAGCCGTCGGGCGGCACGAGGATGCCGTTGGTGCCCACGACCGTCTCGAGGATGATCGCGGCGATCGTGTGGGCGCCCTCGACCATGATCGTGTCGCGCAGGTGCTGCAGGGCGCGGTCGCGCTCCTGCTCGTCGTCCTGGGCGTGGAACGCCGACCGGTAGGTGTACGGGCCCCAGAAGTGCACCACGCCGGGGTAGCCGGGCTCGGAGGGCCAGCGACGCGGGTCACCGGTCAGGGTGATCGAGCCAGCGGTCGCGCCGTGGTAGCTGCGGTAGGTCGCGAGCACCTTGTGGCGTCCGGTGTGCAGGCGCGCCATCCGCATCGCGTTCTCGTTGGCCTCGGCGCCGCCGTTGGTGAAGAACACCGCTGACAGCCCCTCCGGCGCGACCTCGGTGATGAGCCGGGCCGCCTCGCTGCGGGCGTCGTTGGCGAAGGACGGCTGGATCGTCGCGAGCCGGCCGGCCTGCTCCTGGATGGCGGCGACGACCTTTGGGTGGTTGTAGCCGATGTTGACGTTGACGAGCTGGCTGCTGAAGTCGAGGTAGCGCTTGCCGGCGTAGTCCCAGAAGTACGAGCCCTCGGCGCGGGCGATCGGCAGCGGGTCGATGAGGCCTTGCGCCGACCACGAGTGGAAGACGTGGGCGCGGTCGAGGGCGCGCACCTCGTCCTCACCCATCTGGTCGAGAAGGTCCTTGACGACGGTGCGGCGGTCCAGGTCGGTCATGGTGGGGATGCCCCTTTCTGTCGGCGTGGTGGGCGCGGTCAGCGCGTGCGTGGGAAGCCGAGGTCGACCGTCGAGGTCGCCGGGTCGGGCCAGCGCTGCGTGACGACCTTGCCGCGCGTGTAGAAGCTGATCCCCTCCGGACCGTACATGTGGGTGTCGCCGAAGAGGGAGTCCTTCCAACCGCCGAACGAGTAGTAGGCGACCGGAACGGGGATCGGGACGTTGATGCCGACCATGCCGACCTCGACCTCGTTCTGGAAGCGGCGGGCCGCACCACCGTCGCGGGTGAAGATCGCCGTGCCGTTGGCGTACTGGTTGCGGTTGATGAGGGCCAGGCCCTCCTCGTACGTGTCGACGCGCACGACCGAAAGGACCGGTCCGAAGATCTCGTCGCGGTAGACGGTCATGTCGGGCGTCACGTCGTCGAGGAGCGTCATGCCGAGGAAGAAGCCGTCGGACGGCACGTCCTGCTCACGACCGTCGACGACGACGGTGGCGCCGGCCGCAGCGCCCTCCGCGACGTAGCCGGCGACCTTGTCGCGGTGCTCCGCCGTGATGAGCGGCCCCATGTCGGTGCCCTCGGCGGCGCCGGGTCCCACCCTGAGCGCGGGCAGCCGGTCGGAGACGGCCCGCACGAGCGCGTCGCCGACACCGCCCACCGCGACGGCGACCGAGAGCGCCATGCAGCGCTCGCCCGCGGCGCCGTAGGCCGCGGAGACGATCGCGTCGGCCGCCATGTCGATGTCGGCGTCGGGCAGCACGAGCGCGTGGTTCTTGGCGCCGCCGAGGGCCTGGACCCGCTTGCCGTTCGCGGTGCCGCGCTCGTAGATGTACTTCGCGATGGGGGTCGAGCCGACGAAGCTCACCGCGGCGACGTCGTCGTGGTCGAGGAGTGCGTCCACGGCCTCCTTGTCGCCGTGCACGACGGTGAAGACGCCGTCGGGCAGGCCCGCCCGCTTCCACAGCTCGGCGAGGAAGAGCGACGCCGAGGGGTCCTTCTCGCTCGGCTTGAGCACGAACGTGTTGCCGCACGCGATGGCGTTGGCGCACATCCACAGCGGCACCATGACCGGGAAGTTGAACGGCGTGATGCCGGCGACGACGCCCAGCGGCTGGCGGATGCTGTAGACGTCGACACCGGTGGCGGCCTGCTCGGAGAAGCCGCCCTTGAGCAGCTGCGGGACTCCCGTGGCGAACTCGACGTTCTCGAGGCCGCGGGCGATCTCGCCCACGGCGTCGGACAGCACCTTGCCGTGCTCGGCCGTGATGATGGCGGCCAGCTCGTCGGTGTGCGTGTGGAGCAGCTCGCGGAAGCCGAAGAGCACCGCGGCCCGCTTCGAGAGCGAACTCGTGCGCCAGTCGCAGCTCGCCGCGGCTGCTGTCTTCACCGCCGCGTCGACCTCGGCTGCCGACGCGAGGGCGACCTCACCCGTCTGCCGCCCCGTCGCGGGGTCGTGCACGGGGGCGGTGCGGCCGGAGGTGCCGGGCACGCGCGCGCCCTGGATCCAGTGGTCGATGGTCGTCACGGTGGGGGTCGTCATGCGCGCCACATTACGTTCCAGCCTTGCACCATACAAAGCACTCATTGCTATGTTACGAACATGCGAGCGACGATCTCGGCCATCGAGGAGCGCCTCGACGCGCCCACCGCGAAGGGCCTGGCCCAGGCGGTGTCGCGCGCGATCCGAGACGCGACGCTCCAGCCCGGGGACCAGCTGCCCCCCATCCGCCGCGTCGCGGAGGAGCTGATGATGTCGCCGACGACGGTCAGCGCGGCGTGGCAGCTGCTCGCCCGCTCGGGCACGATCCGTTCCGACGGCCGCCGCGGCACCACGGTGGCGCCCACGACGCGCGGCGGTGAGCGCTACAGCCGGGCCCTGCGGCACGAGTCGCCGGTCAGCCTCGACCTCTCGACCGGGATCCCGGACGGGCAGCTGCTTCCGCCGCTGCACGCCGTGCTCGCCGGCCTCGACGACCCGGCCGCGCCGAGCAGCTACCTCGACGACCCGCTGCTCGACGACCTGCGCACCGAGCTGCTGCGCGACTGGCCGTATGCCGCCGAGGAGCTCCTCGTCGTCGACGGCGCCATGGACGCCCTCGACCTCGTCACCCGTGCCCTGCTGCGTCCGGGAGACCTCGTGCTCGTCGAGAACCCGGGCTTCCCCCCGCTGCTCGACCTGCTCGAGGACCGCGGCATCGACGTCGTGGGCGTGCCTCTCGACGAGACCGGGATCGACCTCGACCGGGTCGAGGCCCTGCTCCCCCGCCGCCCGGTCGCCCTCGTGGTCCAGCCTCGCGGCCAGAACCCGACGGGAATCTCGATGTCTCCGACACGGGCTCGCCGACTCGCGAACCTGCTGAAGGGGCACGACTGCGTCGTCATCGAGGACGACTCCAGCGGCCCCATCTCGACCTCGTCGCCGATCAGCCTCGGGGCCTGGATCCCCGACCAGGTGCTGCACATCCGCAGCTTCAGCAAATCTCACGGACCCGACCTGCGCATTGCGGCCCTGAGCGGTCCCACGGCGCTGCTCGCGCCGGTGCGCCACTCGCGAGCCCTCGGCCAGGGCTGGACGAGCCGGCTGCTCCAGCGCGTCCTCGCGGGGCTGCTCCGAGACGAGTCGTGCAGTCGTCAGATCGCTTCTGCCAGAGGGGAGTACGCGCGCCGCCGGGACCTCGTGGTCACCCGGCTCGCTGAGCACGGCATCACTGTTCAGGGCTCCGACGGGCTCAACATCTGGGTGCCCGTCCGCGACGAGGCAGCAGCGGTCCTG
>JABFXB010000190.1 GCA_013361975.1 Dermatophilaceae bacterium | reverse complement strand
AATGGAAAATTGCTGGGAGTTGCGATCGAAAGCCATGCGGAACGGAACCCGCGACGTAGCCTGTTCCTACGGCCGGGCGTGCCTCGGGGGGCGAGGATGCGGCCGCTGGGGGAGACCGCTAGAGAGATCTGGCGAGTCTCCCGGGCAAGGAAGGCCTTGTGCCTGGGGGTGAGAAGACCATGGTCGACGACGTCGTCGTACCCAATGACATCGTGGCTTGGCGGGGTCCCGACACGGATCCGGTCAGGTCGCTGCTCCACGACCTGAGGGAGCCGCTGGCGGCGATCCTGCTGCTGACGGAGTCGTCGCAGGGCGACGTCCGCGAGCGGCTGAGCAGCATCCAGGAGCAGGCCTCCTGGTTGTCCGAGCTGGTCGCGGCGAGCCTCGACGGGGCCGCCGGCGACCATCCGGCCGAGGTGGACGCCTGCGTGCTGGCCAACGAGACCGCGGCGCGCGCCCGGATGTCGACGACGACGTCGATCGACGTCGAGGTCGTCGGCGACGGGCACGTCATGGCGCCTCCGATCGCCTTGGCGCGGGCCCTTGGCTGCCTGGTCGACAACGCCGTGCGGGCGGCGGGCCCCTCGGGCCACGTCCTCATCTGGGTCGGTAGCTGCGACGACGCCTTCCACATCAGGGTGCTCGACGACGGGCCCGGTCTCGGACGGGTCGCTTCCCGCACGTCGATCGGGCTGGCGACCACCCGCGCGATGGTCGCCGCGTGTCGCGGCCGGTTCAGGCTGGCATCGCGGCCCGACGGTGGCGCTGCAGCGGACATCGCGCTGCAGAGGCGTTCCGACGCCATCGCCCTGTGAGGCTGACGCGCTCATGAAGCTGGTGCTGTGTGACGACCACGAGCTCATCCTCGACACGCTCGGTGCCGCCCTCTCGGGCCTCGGCTACGACGTGGTGACCACCCACCGGCCGGCGGAGGCGCTCGAGGCGGTGCGCGAGAGCCACCCCGACGCGTGCCTGCTCGACGTGAACTATCCGGACGCTTCGGGCCTCGACGTGCTGCCCCTGATCCGCCAGGAGTCGCCGGGCACCAAGGTGCTCATCTTCTCCGCGGACACCTCGAGCGTCGCGGTGCGCACCGCCATCGCCCTCGGGGCCTCCGGCTACGTGCGCAAGGACCGAGGCCTGCTCCACCTCATCGAGTCGATGGACCTCGCCATCGGTGGTCACCTGGCCGTGGAGCCCGGCGCGTTGCAGGCTGCGCTGCGCACGGTGGACGCCTCGGACGACCCGCTCTGGATGCTGACCTTCCTCACCGACCGCGAGTGGCAGGTGCTGCGGTGCATCGCCGACGGTCTCGGCACCGACGAGATCGCCACCTCGCTCAACGTGCGTCGCAGCACCGCCCGTACCCACGTCCAGAACCTGCTGACGAAGATCGGCGTGCACTCCCGGCTCCAGGCGGTGGCCCTCGTCGCCGCCCACGGGGCGAACATCAACTGGCCGCCGCACGTCAGACGAGCCTGACCCGGTGCGGCCGATCGGTGCCGAAGCCGCCGTGGGGGTAGGCCGTTTGACGTAGGCGGCGGTCCCTCGGGCGCCGGGTCCGGCGACGCCGCTACGTCGGCACGCTGAGTGTCATGAAGCAGGATGCCAGCGTCGTTCTGGTCGACTCCCGTCAGGCATTCCTCGACGCGTTCGCCCTGGTCCTCCTGGCCCAGCGACAGCTGCGGCTCGTCGGCACCGCGCTCACGGTGGACGCCGCCGTGGCGCGTGGCCTGCCACTCGGCTGCGACGTGGTGGCCATCGGGCTGGACGACGAGAACCGCATCGAGGACCTCGCGCGGCTGCGCGCGGTCTCGCCCGACGTGGGTGTCGTCGTCATGGTTGAGCCGGACGACGAGGGACGGCTGTCCGAGGCGCTCGCCTGGGGCGTGCGCGGCTGGGTGCTGCGCCGGTCCGGGGTCAGGGAGCTGCTGGAGGCGCTCGAGAAAGTGGCCGACGGGGAGGCGCACCTGCCGGCCGAGCCGGTGCGGGCCCTCATGGCGGCCGCGCTCGCCCGGCACCCCGCCTCGGCCACGCCGGCGCGCGGGGCCCTCACTCCTCGCGAGGCCGCCGTTCTCGAGTGCCTGGCTGCCGGCATGACCAGGCGCGACGTCGGGGTCGCCCTCGGACTCTCGGACAACACGGTCCGGACCTACGTGCGGCGCATCCTGCGCAAGCTGCACGTCCACTCCGCATCCGCGGCCGTGGCGCTGACCAGCCAGGGGGTGCACGTCCATGGTTGAGATCGCCAGCAGGCCGGCGCGACCTGGTCACCTCGCGCGACCCACCCGGCCCGGCGCGCTGTCCGCGGACCCGGTGACGCTGCCCCCGGTCGCGGTCCCGCCGCCGCACGTCACGCCGCACGTCGCCCCCCACGTCGTGCCCTTCACGCGGACCCGGATCTGTGCGGAGGCCCGGCAGGCGGTGGCCGACGTCCTCGAGTCGGGCTGGGTGACCTCGGGCCAGCAGGTCATCGAGTTCGAGTCCGAGCTGGCCGCGTACGTGGGCGCCGACCACGGCATCGCCGTCAGCTCGTGCACCGCGGCGATCGAGCTGGCCCTGCGGGCGCTCGAGCTGCCGGCCGGCTCCAAGGTGCTCATGTCGACGGTGACCTTCTGCGGCGCCGCCGCCGCCATCCGGCACGCGGGCCACGTGCCCGTCCTGGCCGACGTCGACCCGGTCACCGCGATGCCGTCCTGCGACACCGTGGCCGCGGCAGCTGCCGGGTGCGGCGGTGTCGACGCGCTGGTCGTCGTCCACCTGACCGGCCTGCCGACCGACGTGCGGGCGCTCGCCGACGCCGCCGGGGTCGACCTCGCCCACGTGGTCGAGGACGCGGCGCACGCGCTGGGAACCGTGGTCGGCGACGAGCCGGTCGGCAGCATCTCGCGCGCGACGTGCTTCAGCTTCTACGCGACCAAGAACCTCGCGATCGGCGAGGGCGGCATGGTGACGACCGACGACCCCGAGCTGGCCGGTCGCATCCGCCAGGCGCGGCTGCACGGCATGTCGGCCGACGCCTGGCGTCGCTACCTGCCGGGAGGCGGTTGGCGCTACGACGTCGCCGTCGACGGACTCAAGGCGAACATGACCGACGTCCAGGCCGCGATCGGCCGGGCGCAGCTGCGGCGCTTCGACGTCGACCAGGGGCGACGAGCGGCGGTGGCTGCCCGCTACGACGAGGGCCTGAGCGGCATACCGGGGCTGCGCCGGCCCCTGAGGCCGCTCGCGGGCCGGCACGCCTGGCACCTCTACACGGTCCGGGTCGAGCCGGCATACGGGATGGGGCGCGACGAGCTGATCGACGCACTGCGAGCCCGCGGCGTGATGACCTCGGTGCACTTCATCCCGTTGCACCACCTCACCTGGTTCCGGGACCACTGCATCGTCCCTGCGGAGGGACTGCCCGGCGCCGACCGGGTCTTCGACCGCATCCTCTCGCTACCGATGGACGCGGTCCTCACGGACGCGGAGGTCGACCAGGTCTGCGCGGCACTGGCGGAGAGTGCACGAAGGGGAGGGGCACGGTGACCACGACACTGAGCTACGGATGGACACCAGCAGACATCGGGTTCGTACCGACCCTGCAGAAGGGCCTGCGAACCCTCATCGTCGGGGCAGGGGAGGCGGGGCGGGCGCTGGCCCGCGACCTCGAGAGGGTGCGCGACTTCGGCCTGGCGCCGATCGGCTTCCTCGACGACGACACGAGCAAGCGCGTCGTGCGGCGGCTGCCGGTTCTCGGGACGCTGTCGGACCTCCTGTCGGTCGTCACGGTCCAGCGGGTGGACGTGGTGCTCCTCGCGATCCCGGGGCTACCGGCCAACCAGGTGCGCACCCTCGCCACCACGGCGGCGCGGGTCGGCGCCAGCGTGCGGCACCTGCCGTCGTTCGTCTCCATGCTCCAGCGCGACGTGGTCGGCACCGACCTGCGCTCGCTCGAGGTCGGTGCACTCATCGGCCGACCGGAGATGCACGTCGTCTCGCCGGAGGTCTCGCCCACCATCAGCGGTGCCCGGGTGCTCGTCACCGGCGCCGGTGGCTCGATCGGCAGCGAGCTGTGCCGGCAGGTCAACGGCTTCGGTCCCGAGCGGCTCGTGATGCTCGACCACGACGAGTCGAACCTGCACCGCCTGCAGCTCGAGCTGACGGGGGAGGGGCTGCTCGACTCCGACGACATCGTCGTGGCCGACATCCGTGACGCCTGCCGCATGCGGCAGGTCATCGCCGACGTACGCCCGGACATCGTCTTCCACGCCGCGGCCCTCAAGCACCTGCCGATGCTCGAACGCCACCCCTGCGAGGGCGTCAAGTCCAACGTGGCAGGGACGCTCAACGTCGTGAAGGCGGCCGTGGAGCACGGCGTCGGCCGGTTCATCCTGATCTCCACCGACAAGGCGGCCGACCCGACGTCGGTGCTGGGCGCCACCAAGCAGCTGGCGGAGCGGGTGACGCGACACGCGTCGCGGCGCTCGGGCGGGACGATCGTCTCCGCGGTCCGGTTCGGCAACGTGCTGGGCAGCCGCGGCTCGCTGTTGCACGTCCTCGCCGAGCAGGTGCGCAACGACGAGCCGTTCACGGTCACCGACCCCGACGTGACGCGCTTCTTCATGACGATCGAGGAGGCCGTGGGCCTGGTCCTCGAGGCGGCCCACCTCGCCCGGGGCGGTGAGACGTTCGTGCTCGACATGGGGCAGCCGGTGCGCATCGTCGACCTCGTGCGCAACTACTGCCGCCAGCTCGGGCTGCAGGAGCCCGACATCCGCTACACCGGCCTCCGGCCGGGAGAGAAGCTGCACGAGGCGCTCTTCTCCACGGAGGAGGACCGCCAGCAGACGAGCCACCCGCGCATCTTCAGCACGTGGACCGACGCGATGGACCCCGACTTCGAGGACCACCTCGACGCGCTCTTCGAGGCCGCGTCGCGCAACGCGGTCGACGAGGTCAAGACCGCCCTCGAGCGGCTGCTGAGCAACTACGAGCGCGTCCACGACGACCGACGGCTCGTCGTGGCCGCGCCCTACCCCGACGACTACTGAACCGACCACCGCGACAAACAGGAGACACGTCCGTGGACCTCACCGTCATCGCCGCCGCCGGGCACCCGGGATCCGAGGCACCTGTCCCGACCGACGCCCCACCGGGAACCGCCACGCGTCCGGACCGGTCCGCGACGGTCATCGAGGGGCCGGGGCTGCTGGCCGACGAGGCGGTCCTGCACTCCTTCGAGATGGGTACGGCCGGCCTCGACCTCGCGGCGCCGCCCGTCGTGCTGCCGGACTTCCACCACAAGCGCAAGATGGAGATGCCGTCGAGCATCGCCGTCGCGACGCGGGGCACGATCCGGCCGACGTTCACCAGCTCGTCGGTGAACTGCGGGATGGCCCTCATCTCGCTGGGCACCGACAAGCCCGCCGACCACGCGGTCGACGCCTTCTACCGCGCCGTCAAGGAGAAGTACCCCTACCCGACGCGGGGTGCTCGTGAGCTCTCGGCGGGCGAGGTCGTGGCGGCCGCGAGCGAGGGTGCGCAGTTCGCCGCCGAGCGCTGGAGCGTCGATGCCGAGGAGCTCGAGCGCATCGAGGAGTCCGGGCGCGTCGATCTCGAGCCGTGGGGCGGGGCAGCCCGACTGCGCAAGGAGATTCCCGCTCTGACCTGGCAGCTGGCACGGCTGCGCTTCGGGACCGTCGGACCGACGAACCACTTCGTCGAGCTGCAGCAGGTCGAGGAGATCCTCGACCCCGAGGCGGCCGAGCTGCTCGGTCTGCGGCAGGGGCAGGTGACGTTGCAGTACCACGCCGGTGGCGGCGTGCTCACCGGCGAGATCGGTCACCTCTTCCAGCGGCGCAAGGACACCGCGCGCGCGATGAAGGCGGTCATGGCCGTGCAGAAGCCGCTCTACCACCTGGCGACGGCGCGGTCGGCGGCCCAGCTGCGCGAGCGCATGCGGCTCTACTTCGCCAAGGGCTGCGCTCCCGTCGACCTCGACAGCAGCGAGGGCCAGCGGTTGATGCTCGCCAACGCTGCAGCGATGAACTACGGGTACGCCTTCCGCGTGGCGACGTACGCGGCGCTGCGGCGGATCGCGCTCGACACCTTCGGAGGCGAGCCCGGGCGGCTCGTCGTCGACTCGCCGCACAACTCGATCTACGAGGAGGACGTCGCCGGCGACCGAGCCGTCGTGCACCGGCACAACTCGTGCCGCGCGTTCCCGGCGGAGCGTATGCCGGAGGGCTCGGTCTTCGCGAGGACCGGTCAGGCCGTGCTCCTCCCGGGCACGCACCGGACCTCCTCCTACCTCGCCGTGACGGGCGCGCGGAGCGGCGACAGCCTCCACTCGGCCTGCCACGGTGCGGGCACCGTCATCGAGCAGTTCGAGAAGGACGGGCGATCGAGCCTCGACCCGGGCGGGCACACGACGCGTCGCTACCGCTACACCGACGAGTATCCGTCGACGACACCGCACCTCGACGACCACGGCGTCAACGCCGCGATGTCGGTGCTCACCAGGCACCGCATCGTGCGGCCCGTGGCCCGCATGAGGCCGTTCGCCGTGCTGCACTGACCCCGGCTCCTGGTAGCCGGACGGCGCCGGGCCCGGTCCCGGAGGCCCGATCCCGAGGACCGGGCACCTCCGAGGGCGGCCGGGGCGACGATCACTTCCCCAAACCCCCAGTGGGATGTCGCCCCGGTCGCCCCCGGTCGCCGTTGCGACCGCCGGGCCGGGGTCCGCCGTTCGACGTAGGCGGGGGTCATCCCGCGACGCGATGCCTGCTCCGGCGGCGGCCCATAGCGTCGCGAGGACAGCAGCGCCGCGCGCCTCCGAGCAGCTCCGCGAGGACGACGCGCGCGGCGCGGATCGACAACGGGCACGACGAGGTGGGGACTGTGACGATCGACGACGCGTTCGGCCGGGTCATCCGGGGCCACTGGCTGGTGATCCTCCTGTGCATCGTGGCGCCGTACGCAGCGGTCTCCTACCTGAGCCGCGGCGAGCCGGACGTGTACGAGGCGGTGGCGCGGGTCCAGATGGGCACCGAGCTCGCCGCGTCGAACGTGCAGGCCGATGCCACGAGCCAGCGGGTCCTCGGGATCGCCACGAGTCCCGGCGTGGTGCGGTCGGCACTCGACAAGGCGCGCCTGAGGGAGGACCCCAACGACTTCGCGGTCCACTACATCGACGTCCGCCGCGTCGGGGTCTCGCCCGTCATGGAGATCGTGGTGACCGACACGAACCCGGCGCGCGCGGCGACGATCGCGAGGTCCATCACCGCCGACGTCATCAAGGTCTCCAACGTCGGTGACCAGCCGACGAGCAACCAGCGCCGGCAGGCGGTGCAGAACCAGCTCGACACGCTGGCGCGCCAGCGCAGCCGGCTCGCCGCGAGGCTCAGCAACGTCGACCCCAAGGGTGGGACGGCTCTGGCGATCCAGGCGCAGCTGACCTCCCTCACGACCGCGCAGGCGGAGCTCGAGCGCCAGATGTCCGACCTCAACCTGGCGGCGCCGTCCCCGTCCCACGCGGTCCTGCTCGACCCCGTGCGGGTTCCCAGCGTGGCCCTGCCGCGGCAGGACACCCAGCGCGCCGTGCTCGCGGCGCTCATCGGGGCCCTCGTCGGTGGCGGCCTGGCAGCCGGCCTGGAGGCGCTGCGCCCGCGCCTGCGCTCCGGTCGGTCCATCGCCCGTGCGCTGGAGATGCCGCACGTCGGGCAGCTGCCGCGGCTCGACCTCTCGCGCCGCACCACGAACGCAGCCGGCCCCGTCGCAGATCGGCTGGCTCTGCTGGCGCGACGCTACGACGCGAGCGACGTCCTCGCCGTCCTGGTGAAGCCGCGCGACGAGGCGGCGGCGAGGCCGGTCGCCGCGCTGCTCGGCCCCGACCCCCAGAAGGGGCCCCACCGGGTCCCCTGCTCCGTCGTCGGGCGGGGCTGGGTCGATCCCGGCGACTCGCCCGTCGTCGCGGTGCTCTCGCCACGCCATGTCAGGGTGCGCGACCTCGTCGACACGATGTCGTTCGTCGACGCCCTGGGCTGGCCGGTCGTGGGCCTGGTCAGCTACCCGCGCCGGTGGTTCTGGCAGCGACGGCGAGCGGTGAAGAGCGCGCCGCGCCACGAGGCGACCACGGCCGGTGCCCCGTCGCCCGTCCGCCCCTGGAAGACCCGGTTGCCCGGACCAGCTGTGCC
>JABFXB010000420.1 GCA_013361975.1 Dermatophilaceae bacterium | reverse complement strand
CGCCGTCTGCTGCCACGCCTCGGCCGCCGCGAGCGCGAGCGGCACCCACGGCGACACGTCCCACCTGCCGTGCTCGACGTCGGCCCGTGACCCCGACCAGTGCCAGCGCACGCCCTCGCGCACGACGAGGACGCCGAGCGGAGGGCCGCCCCACGAGCGGGCGTCACCGACGAGGACGTCCCAGTCGGCGGGCACGTCGTCGCGCCCGAGCGACGCCATTGCGTCGACGACCAGGGGTATGCCGTGAGCGGCGGCAGCCTCGCGAGCGGGGCCCAGCGGCTGCCGGGTGCCGACCTCGCCGTTGGCGCTCTGGAGGGCCGCGACAACCGTGCCGGGCACTTCGAGCGACGCGCTCCATTCGTCGAGGTCGACCCTGCCGCTGGCGTCGACGGCGACCTCGGCGAGCAGCCCCGGGTCGTCGGCCATGGCTGCTCGCGCCCGGGCCGGCACGAGCACCGCGGAGTGCTCCACCGCGGAGGCCACGGTGCGTGCGCCACGCCGCCGGGCGGCATACGCGACCCCCTCGACGGCCCGGGCGAGCGCCGTGGGGCCGCTCGGCAGGAAGCTGACCTCGCCGGGCCGCACCCCCAGGCCCACGGCGACGACGGCCCGGGCCCGGTCGAGCAGGGCGGCGGCGCGGCGCCCCTCCACGTGCAGGCGCGCCGGGTCGGCCCAGCCCACCTCGACGGCGGCGATCAGGGTGTCGCGGGCGACCGGATGGAGCGGCCCTGCGGCTGCGTCGAGCAACCGTCTGCGAGCGCTCGCAGGGGGTACGACAGACGACGTGGAAGGGTCTGCCTGAGCGTGTCCAGGGCTTGTTCCCGGATCGTGACTGACCACGCTGCAACGTTAGCCGCCCCCTGCGGACGCCGTGACGAGAGGGACGGTAGGGTTGCCCGAGTGGGCCATGGCTGCCCCATGAGTTTGACGTGAACCACGCTTGACGCGCCCATCGCGCGCCCACGTACGGAACGAAAGGTGCACCTGGTGCCTGAGCACGAAGACACCCCAGCGGCGACGCCGGTGGTAGGGGAGACCAGGCGGCGACGCACGCCGGTCCGCATCGCCGGGCTCGCGGCCCTCGCGAGTCTCGCCCTGGCCGGCTGCCAGGGTCAGGTGTCCAACGGTTACCTGCCCCCGGTGGTTTCCGACAGCGGCCAGCGAGTGACCGACCTCTGGATCGGCAGCTGGGTCGCCACGCTCGCGGTCGGTGTCATCACGTGGGGCCTGATGCTCTACGCCGCCGTGCGCTACCGCAAGCGCAAGGGTGACGAGACGCTTCCCGTGCAGCTGCGCTACAACGTGCCGATGGAGCTGCTCTACACCGTCATCCCGGTGTTCATGGTGGCCGTCTTCTTCTACTACACCGCACGTGACGAGGCCGCCCTGGTCGACACGAGCACGAAGAAGGACCTCACGGTGAGCGTCGTCGCCAAGCAGTGGAGCTGGGACTTCAACTACGTCGACTCCAACGTCCACGAGAGCGGCGTCCACACCGAGCTCGACGGCAGCGAGGGCAAGCGCGCCCAGATGCCGGTGCTCTACCTCCCGGTCAACAAGCGCGTGGAGTTCGTGCTCAACGCCCGCGACGTCATCCACAGCTTCTGGGTACCTGCGTTCATGATGAAGATGGACATGCTGCCCGGCAAGACCAACAAGTTCCAGCTGACGCCCACCCAGACCGGCACCTTCCAGGGCAAGTGCGCCGAGCTCTGCGGCGCGTACCACTCGCAGATGCTCTTCATGGTCAAGGTCGTGCCGCAGGCCGAGTACGACCAGGAGATGGCTCGCCTGAAGTCCATCGGCCAGGAGGGCCTCATCCCCGTCGACGTCAGCCGCGAGAAGATGGTCCAGTCCGACATCGACAAGATCCCCGCACCCGCCCGCACTGGGAGCAACTGATGACGTCCGCAACCCTCAACCGTGAGGCGCAGTCCCCGGCGCTCACCACCTCCAGGCCTCGGCTGGCCAAGGGACAGACGTTCGTGAAGTGGGTGACGACGACCGACCACAAGGTCATCGGAAACCTCTACTTCATCACCTCGTTCATGTTCTTCCTGCTCGGCGGCCTCATGGCGCTCATCATCCGCGCCGAGCTCATGGCGCCGGGCCTGCAGATCGTCGACAACCCCGAGCAGTACAACCAGCTCTTCACGATGCACGGCACGATCATGCTGCTGCTCTTCGCGACGCCGCTCTTCGCCGGCTTCGCGAACGCCGTGATGCCGCTGCAGATCGGAGCGCCCGACGTCGCGTTCCCGCGCCTCAACATGTTCGCGTACTGGCTCTACCTCTTCGGTGGGCTCATCGCGTCCGTCGGCTTCCTCACCCCGCAGGGGGCGGCCGCGTTCGGCTGGTTCGCCTACGCGCCGCTCTCCGACGTGAGCTACAGCCCCGGCCTCGGCGGTGACCTCTGGGTCTTCGGTCTGGCCATGGCCGGATTCGGCACGATCCTCGGCGCCGTCAACTTCATCACGACGATCATCTGCCTGCGCGCGCCCGGCATGACGATGTTCCGCATGCCGATCTTCACCTGGACGGTGCTGATCACGTCGCTGCTCGCGATCCTCGTCTTCCCGATCCTCGCCGCGGCGCTCTTCGCGCTCGGTGGCGATCGCCGGTTCGGGATGCACATCTTCGACCCCGAGAACAACGGCGCGATGCTCTGGCAGCACCTCTTCTGGTTCTTCGGCCATCCCGAGGTCTACATCATCGCCCTGCCGTTCTTCGGCATCATCAGCGAGGTCCTGCCGGTCTTCTCGCGCAAGCCGATCTTCGGCTACAAGACCCTCGTCTTCGCCACCATCGCCATCGCGGCGCTGTCGGCGAGCGTCTGGGCGCACCACATGTACGTCACCGGACAAGTGCTCCTACCGTTCTTCTCGGTGATGACGATGCTCATCGCGGTGCCGACCGGCGTGAAGTTCTTCAACTGGATCGGCACGATGTGGGGCGGCAAGGTCGTCATGGCCACGCCGATGCTGTGGTCGATGGGCTTCCTCGTGACGTTCCTCTTCGGCGGCCTGACCGGCATCATCCTGTCGAGCCCGGCCCTGGACTTCCACCTGTCCGACAGCTACTTCGTCGTCGCGCACTTCCACTACACCGTCTTCGGCACCGTGGTCTTCGCGATGTTCGCCGGCTACTACTTCTGGTGGCCCAAGCTGACCGGCCGGATGCTCGACGAGACGCTCGGCAAGATCCACTTCTGGATGCTGTTCATCGGCTTCCACATGACCTTCCTCATCCAGCACTGGCTCGGCGTCGAGGGCATGGCCCGCCGCTACGCCGACTACCTGCCGGAGGAGGGCTTCCAGGCGGCGAACATCGTCTCCAGCATCGGCGCCTTCCTGCTCGGTGCCTCGATGATCCCGTTCGTCTACAACGTGTGGAAGACGTGGAAGAACGCGCCGCTCGTCAAGTCCGACGACCCGTGGGGCTACGGCGCCTCGCTCGAGTGGGCGACCTCCTGCCCGCCGCCGCGTCACAACTTCACGTCGCTGCCGCGCATCCGTTCCGAGCGCCCGGCGTTCGACCTGCACCACCCGGAGTCGGTGGCCGGCGCGGCCCCCGTCGCAGACCGCAACACCCTCGTCCAGGTGATGGGGCCGGCCGACGTGGCCGCCCCCGAGAGGGCCACCAGCACCGAGAGGCGTGAGGACTGACCGATGCGCGTCGAGACCAAGCTCTTCCTGTACCTGTTCATCTTCTTCGTGCCCGTCACGCTGATCTACGGCTTCTGGTCCAAGTGGTCCGAGCCGATCGGCCTCACGGCGCTGGTGCTCACCGCCCTGCTCTTCGCCCTCAGCGGCTTCTACCTCTGGATGACCGGGAGGAAGCTGCCGCTCCGCCCCGAGGACAACGCGACGGGCGAGATCGAGGACGCCGAGGGCAACTACGGCTACTTCGTCGCCAGCTCGTGGACGCCGCTGTGGCTCGCCGGCTCGGGCGCCATCATCTTCGCCGGCCTCGCCGTCGGCTGGTGGCTGTTCATCATCGGGGCGTTCCTCGGTGTCGTCGCGGTGTGCCTCTGGGTGTTCGAGTCGTTCCACGGCGAGTACTCCATCTGACAGCAGTGCGGCCCGACAGGGTCGGGGAAGGGCCCGGTCGCTCGTCGACCGGGCCCTTCCGCACGTCTGCCCCACTTGGGCGTAGAGGCGTCGCCTCGTCACACGACGTCGAACAGCTCGGTGTGGATGCGGCTGTTGCGCACCCCGAGCCCTTCGAGGGTGCGGGTCACGGCCGCGACCATGGGGCCCGGACCGCAGATGAAGTAGTCGACGCGGAGCCGGCGACGCACCGGGAGGTGCCGTTTGAGCATGGCCCGGGTGAGCCAGCCGACCTCGCCGTCCCAGCTCTCCGGTGGCTCCTCGAGGATCTCCACGACGTGGAGGTCGAGGTCGTGCGTGAGGCCGTCCAGCCGTTCGCGGTGCAGCAGGTCGTCCGCCGTGCGTCCCGCGACGAAGAGCACGATGGGCCGGTTGTCGCGACGCTCGGCAAGGGTGCGCACCATGCTCAGCATCGGCGTGATGCCGACGCCGCCACCGATGAGGACGATCGCCTCCGAGGCGAGCCCGTCCACGGTGAAGGAGCCGTGGGGGCCGTCGAGGTAGACGCGGCGACCCGCCCTCATCCCACCGACGAGCTCGCTGAAGTCGCCGAGGGCCTTGATGGTGAACTCCTTGCGCCACGGCTCGGTGGCGGCCGACGCGATGGTGAAGGGGTGCTCCTCGAAGACGTGCGGTGACGCCCCGATCTTGAGGAAGGCGAACTGCCCCGGGCGGAACGGCACCCCCTCGTGCCCGTCGGCGTGGAGCACGAGCGTGGCCGACCCGTCGGCGTGCTGGTGGATGTCGTCGATGAGGTACGCGTTCTGCCGCTGTCTGCGAGGACGCCACCACCAGCGGTAGACCCACAACCCGACGACGACCGCGGTGAGCAGCAGGAACCAGGCGAGGACGATCGCGTGGTTGACCAGGTCGTCCAGCAGCCACACGTGCAGGGCGGTGGCGAGGACGATGACGTTGGCCAGGATGACGTGCGAGAGTCGCCACCCCTCGTAGCGGGGACGCCGCCGGCGGCGGGTCCACGCCAGCCAGACGATGGCCACGAGGCTCACGGTGGCGGTGAGGGCGAACCAGACCCTGGGGGGCGCGTCACGCAGGTCGAGCAGCGCCAGTCCCTTGGGGGAGTGGGCCACGGCGAACACGAGGTGGGCGAGCACGACGATCCCGGCACCGATCGCCAGGGCACGGTGCGTTCTCAGCACCCGCTCGATGCCCAGCTGGGTCGTCAGCGTGCGGACCCGTGACGGAAGCAGGAAGGCAGCCACCAGCAGGGAGACGGCGATGAGTCCCGTGGCGAGTGAGAGCACGTGCAGGAACGGCAGGCCGGAGAGCACACCGGTGCGCTCGAGCAGGACGATGGGTGTGGCGAGGGCCAGCAGGACGACGACGGCCCACCCGAAGGAGGCCAGGCGGCGTCGGGGCAGGACTCGTCGGTTGAGCGAGGTCGTAGCCTTCTGGGACACGGCGACATCCCTCTCGATCCCCGAGTGACCTTCCCCCTACGAAGTCCCAGTCTGCCGGTCCCGACGGGCAGCGTCCATGGCCCGATTCGCCTGTGGCAGTGGACGATCCGGGGCAAAGCGTGGCGAGTCAGGGCGAACCCTCCACCCCTCGAGCAGGCTCTGGCTGCATACCCGTCCCCGGACATGACGAAGGGGAAGGCGCGCGCCTTCCCCTTCAGTCGTCACTGCTCTTCACGGCCCCTCGGGCTCGCAGTGCGATCGTATGGGAGTGAACATCGAGGGCACCTCCGTCCGATCGGTTGTGTCCTTCGACGCTAGACCTCGTCGCCGCCCCCGTAAAGAGTTCTGTCCACCCTCGTCGGGACTGTCTACCGGGCGGAGGGGGACCCTGCGTGGGCCGGTTCGCTCAGCCCCAGCCGAGCTCGTGCAGTTGGTCGTCGTCGATGCCGAAGTGGTGCGCCACCTCGTGCACGACGGTGACGGCGATCTCCTCACGAAGTTCCTCGCCGGTCTCGCACATCCGCTGGAGCGGTCCCCGGAAGATCGTGATGCGGTCGGGCAACGCGCCGGCGGCCCACCCGCTGTCGCGCTCGGTGAGGGGGGTGCCGTCGTAGACCCCGAGCAGCTCCGGGTCGTCGGCCGGCGGCTCGTCCTCGACGAGTACGACGACGTTGTCCATGGCACGCGTGAGTCCGGCGGGGATGGTGTCGAGAGCGTCGCCGACGGCGTCGTCGAACTCGGCGTCGGAAAGCTGGACCACGGGTGCAGTCTCGCACGCGCAGAGGGGCGCGACCTGTGCGGGTCGCGCCCCTCCGGACGTACGTCGTGCGGCTCAGTCGTGCTGGCGCGCCTTGATGGTCTCGCGCTCCCGGCCTGCACCGCTGGCCTCGATGGCCTCGTGCTCGCCCGTGGGGGCAGCAGCGGCGTGGTCGTCGTGCTCGTGGTGGGCGGCCTCGAGCTCGGTCGGCGTGGCCGGCGCGACGCGGTCCTTGAAGTAGAAGTTCGAGAACTTGGCGCGCAGGCGCTCCTTGCGGGCGATCGGGCTGTCGACGCCATTGGCGTCGGTGCCGGCCGTGAGCTGGAGCGGCTCGAGCGACTCGTGCTGGACGAGGACCCAGCGCTCCTGGGGCGTGAGCGGGGCGTGGATCTCCTCGAACCTGCCGTCGGCGTGGCGCCAGATGGTGCCGGTCTCGCGCCCGTGGAGGACCTTCTGGCGGTCGGCCCGCTGCAGGCTCAGGCAGATGCGCTTGGTGATCCAGAAGGCGATCGGCGGCCCGATGAAGAAGAGCACGCGCAGGGTCTGCGTGATGTCGTTGATCGACAGGTGCAGCTTGATCGCCATCAGGTCGTTGCCCGCCGCGAGGAAGAGCACGACGTACATGGTGATCCCGGCGATGCCGATCGCGGTGCGCGTCGGGGCGTTGCGCGGGCGGTCGAGCAGGTGGTGCTCACGCTTGTCTCCGGTCACCCAGGCCTCGAGGAACGGGTAGGCGCCGATGATGCCCCACATGACGGGCAGGAGCAGGATCGAGCCGGGGAAGATGTTCATGCTCCAGGTGAAGCCGAACGTCGTGAACTCGAGGAAGCCGGGAAGCAGTCGCAGCGCGCCGTCGGCGAAGCCCATGTACCAGTCGGGCTGGGAGCCGGCCGTGATCGGGGACGGGTCGTAGGGGCCGTACGCCCAGATCGGGTTGATGCTGACGACGGCCGAGATGAGCGTGATGACGCCGAAGACGATGAAGAAGAAGCCACCGGCCTTGGCGATGTACACCGGCAGGAGCGGGTAGCCCACGACGTTGCTGTTGGTGCGGCCCGGCCCGGCGAACTGGGTGTGCTTGTGCACGAACACCAGCAGGATGTGCGCCGTGAAGAGGCCCACGAGGATGGCCGGGATGAGCAGCACGTGCGCGGAGTAGAGGCGCGGGATGATCGCCTCGCCGGGGAACGCGCCGCCGAAGATGAAGTACGACATGTACGAGCCGATGACCGGCACCGACTGCACGAAGCCGTTCATGGCGCGGATGCCCGTGCCCGAGAGCAGGTCGTCGGGGAGCGAGTAGCCGGCGAAGCCCTCGATGCAGGCGAGCATCGAGAGGATCGTGCCGAAGACCCAGTTGATCTCGCGCGGCTTGCGGAACGCGCCGGTGAAGAAGACGCGCGCCATGTGCACGAAGACCGACACGACGAAGATCAGCGCGGCCCAGTGGTGGATCTGACGGATGAGCAGACCGCCGCGGATGTCGAAGGAGATGCCCAGCGTGGAGCGGTAGGCATCGGACATCGTCACGCCCTGGAGTGGGACGTAGCTGCCGTCGTAGACGACCTGGCTGGCGCTCGGCACGAACCAGAACGTGAGGAACGCGCCGGTCAGCAGGCAGACGATCATCGAGTACATCGCGATCTCGCCGAGCATGAACGACCAGTGGTCGGGGAAGACCTTCTTGGCGAGGAAGGAGACGCCCTTGGCTGCGCCCACCCGGTCGTCGACCCAGCCGGCGATGCCACCGAGGGGCTTGGCGGCCGACGCGCGTTCGTCTGCCTGGCGGTCGCCGGCGCGGAGTGCGTCAGCGGGGCGAGTGTCGGTGGTGCTCATCGGGCACGCTCCCAGAAGCTCGGTCCGACGGGCTCGTGGAAGCCCTCGGGGGCGACGAGGTAGCCCGCGT
>JABFXB010000194.1 GCA_013361975.1 Dermatophilaceae bacterium | reverse complement strand
CTCCAGTGCCCGCAGGGCGGCTGCGGCGAGTGCCGCGAGTGCCGCACCGCGCTCGACGGCAGCCACGCCGACGTCAAGGTCGTCGCCACCGAGGGCCTGTCGATCAAGGTCGCCGAGGCCCGGGCCCTCGTCCAGGAGGCGGCGCTGCGCCCGTCGGTCGGGCGCTGGCGCATCATCATCATCGAGGACGCCGACCGCCTCACCGCCTACACCGACGCCCCCGCCGACGCCCTGCTCAAGGCTCTCGAGGAGCCGACGCCCCGCACCGTCTGGATGCTCTGCGCCCCGAGCCTCGAGGACGTCATCGTCACCATCCGCTCGCGCTCGCGCCACGTCAGGCTGCGCACCCCGCCCGTCGAGGCGGTCGCCGACCTGCTCCAGCGACGCGACGGCGTCGACCCCGCCATGGCCCTGTATGCCGCCCGCGCGGCGCAGTCCCACGTCGGCCTGGCCCGCCGCCTCGCCCGCGACGAGCAGGCCCGCATCCGGCGCCGCGACGTCATCGCGATGGCCACGAAGATCCAAGGCGTCGGCGACGCCATCGGCGCGGCCGCCGACCTGGCCCAGATCGCCGACGAGGAGTCGTCGGCCTCCGGTGCCGAGCGCGATGCCGCCGAGCGCGCCCGTCTGATGGAGATCCTCGCCGCCGACCCGACGGCGCGCACGCAGCCGCCCCACATCCGCTCCCAGCTCGCCGCCCTCGAGCGCGAGCAGAAGATGCGGGCCACCCGCTACGGCCGCGACGTCGTCGACCGGGCCCTCGTCGACCTCACGTCCGTCTACCGCGACGCGCTCGTCCTGCGCCTCGGCTCCGACGTCGACCTCGTCAACCCCGACGCCATCGAGAAGGTCCGCGCCCTCGGCGGCGTCTTCACGCCCGAGCAGCTGCTCGCCGCCATGGACGCCATCAACGAGGCCCGCGACCGCATCAACGCGAACGTGCCGCCCCTGCTCGCGCTCGAGGCGATGGCCCTGCAGCTGCGCGTCCCCCGCGACCTCGGCGTCTGAGCGGCGCCGCCCCAGCCCGCCCTACGGCATACGCCATCAGTGCTCTCCCGGCAAGCGGAGGCGCGGGTTTCCCGGATGCGGCTGGGCACGCCTCGACGCGTTACCGTTTCGGGCATGACGACGCGCCCTGCCGCCATCTCCCGTGCCCTGTCCGCCGTGGCGGCGGTCGCGGCGCTCGTCCTGGCCGCAGCGGCGTGCACGACCGGCGAGCCGCCCGTCGCGGCGACGTCGAAGACCGGTCTGCCGGCGGCCACCGAAGCGCCCGCCAAGGCGCTGGCCCCGTACTACTCCCAGCACCTCGACTGGCAGCCCTGTGGTGGTCTCGAGTGCGCCGACCTGCGGGTGCCGCTCGACCACGCCGCCCCCGACCCGGCCAAGGACCTCACCCTCAAGATCGTGCGGGTCAAGGCCCGTGACCAGGCCAAGCGACTCGGCTCGCTGCTCGTCAACCCGGGTGGTCCGGGGGCGTCGGGTGTCGCCTACGTGCGCGGCGGCGCGCAGACGATCGGCGGGCCGGAGGTGCGCCGCTACTACGACCTCATCGGCTTCGACCCTCGTGGCGTCGCGGGCTCCGACCCCATCGACTGCCTCGACGACAAGGCCCTCGACCGCTTCCTGTCCGCCGACCCGACGCCCGACGACCCGGCGGAGGAGGAGGCGCTGCGCACCCAGGCCAAGGCGATGGCCGACGGCTGCGAGGCCGACAACCCCGAGCTGGTCAAGCACCTGTCGACGGCCGACGCGGCCCGCGACATGGACATCCTCAGGGCGGCGGTCGGCGACCGGCAGCTGAACTACCTCGGCAAGTCCTACGGCACCTTCCTCGGCTCGACGTATGCCGACCTGTTCCCGCAGCGGGTCGGGCGGGTCGTCCTCGACGGTGTCGTGCCGCCCGACCTCACGAGCGCGCAGCTCAGCGAGGGGCAGGCTCGGGGCTTCGAGATCGCGACGAAGGCCTACCTCGAGAACTGCGTCAGCGAGTCGAGCTGTCCCCTCGGCGACACCCCGGAGGCCGCCCGGCAGGGCCTCGACGCGCTCTTCCGGCAGATCGACCGGCAGCCGCTGCCCACGGGCGACCCGAGCGCCCCCCAGCTCACCGAGGGCTGGGCGCGGGTCGGGGTCGCGGTCGCCCTCTACGACCAGGGGGCGTGGGGCATCCTCACGGAGGCCCTCAAGCAGGCGAAGGCGGGCAGCGGCCAGAGCCTCATGCAGCTCGCCGACGCCTACGCCGACCGTCGTCCGGGCGGCGGCTACGACGGCAACATGATGGAGTCGATCTTCGCCGTCAACTGCCTCGACCGCCCCGACAGCCCCGACCTGTCGGCGTATGAGACCTACGCCAAGGACTTCTCGGTCAAGGCCCCGACGTGGGGCGCCACCCTGGCGTGGGGCTCGCTGCCGTGCGGCTTCTGGCCGGCGAAGTCCGCCGTGGGACCGCACAAGGTGAGGGCCCCCGGCAGCGACCCCATCGTCGTCGTCGGCACGACCCGTGACCCCGCCACGATCTACGAGTGGTCCGCCCGGCTGCGTGACCAGCTGGAGAATGCCGTGCTCGTGTCCTTCGACGGTGACGGGCACACGGCTTATGGTCGGAGCAACACGTGCGTCGACAGCGCCATCGACGCCTACTACGTCCAGGGGCGCGTGCCCAAGGACGGACTCCGATGCTGACCGACGGGTGCTGGTGACCGACGATGAGTGACAGCCCGCGTCCCGACGACCTGCCGGACGCCCCGACGGGGTATGCCGCCCTGCCGCCGGGCTATGCGCCGGGTGGGCCGGGTGCGGCCGTGGGCCACGGGGCCACGTATGCCGCCGCGGGTGTCCCGTCGAAGGGCGTCACGCCCGTGCGTTCGCCGCTGCGGACGGTCCTCGCCGCGGTCGCCATCGTCGCCGTCGTGGCGGCCGTCGTGCTCGCCGTCTGGCGCATCAGCAGCCCGCCGGTGGTGGCGCAGCCCGAACCCCCCGCCCCCTCGCCGACGCAGGTCGTCCCGACGCCTGCGCCGTCCGCGAGCCGAGGCAGCGCCCCTGTCACCGCCGACTACCCGGCGGCCTTGCGCGACTTCTACACGCAGCAGATCTCCTGGTCGCCCTGCCCCGACAACACCAAGCACCAGTGCGGCACCATGCAGGTCCCGGTCGACTACGCCGACCCCACCGGTGGGCGCTTCACGCTGGCCCTGCGCAAGGCCCCGGCCACCGACCCGCCGAAGCGCCTGGGTTCGCTCGTCATCAACCCCGGCGGCCCGGGTGGCTCCGGGGTCGAGTACGCCCAGTACTCCTCGTTCGTCTTCTCGCCCGCGGTCCGGGCGGCATACGACATCGTCGGCTTCGACCCGCGCGGCATCGGCGCCTCGAGCCCGGTGCGCTGCCTCGGCAACCCCGACATGGACCTGCTCTTCAGCGACGACCCGACCCCCGACTCCGTCGCCGAGCGGGCCAAGCTGCTCGGCGACGTCGACTCCGTCACCGAGCGGTGCGCTGCCCGCGGTGGCGAGCGGGCCCTGCACATGAGCACGGCCGAGGTCGCCCGCGACATGGACGTCATGCGCGTGCTGCTCGGTGACCAGCGCCTCAACTTCTTCGGCGGCTCCTACGGCACCTTCCTCGGCGCGATGTACGCCGACGCGTTCCCCAAGAAGGTCGGTCGCATGGTGCTCGACTCCGCCATGTCACCGAACCAGACCGAGCAGCAGGAGATGACCTACGACATCCAGGGCTTCGAGTCCTCGATCGACGCCTTCATCGACTGGTGCGTCGCCCGCCCCGACTGCGCCCTCGGCAACGACAAGGGCAGCGCCCGGCAGAAGATCGTCGACCTGCTCGACAGCGTGGAGAAGAACGGCCTGAAGACGAGCAAGCCAGGCCTCACGACGATCGGCGAGGGCTGGGTCGGCTTCTCGATCTTCATGTGCCTCTACTCCGACACGTCGTGGCCGACGCTCAACCGCGGCCTGGCCCAGGCCTTCGCCGGCAAGGGCGACATCCTCCTCGCCAAGGGCATGTCGGTGGTCGAGCGCAGCGCCTCGGGCGCCTACGCGCCGACGACGTACCTGCAGGCGATGATCCCGGTGCGCTGCGCCGACTGGCCCCGCATGTCGTCCGACCCCTCGCTCGCTGCCGACCAGGCCAAGGCCAAGAAGGACCACCCGCTCTGGGCGCGCATGACGGGCGAGCTCTACGACAACTGCCGCACCTGGCCGACGGCCGGCCGTACGCCCAAGGGGACCACTCTGGCCGCGGGTGCCGCCCCCATCCTCGTGATCGGCAACGAACGTGACCCGGCCACCCCCATCGGCGGCACGAAGCAGCTCGCAAAGGACCTCGCATCGGGTGTCCTTCTCACTTCCGACCATGACGGACACGGCACCTACTACGCTGGCAACTCGTGCGTGGACTCCGCCGTGGACGGGTACCTGCTCAGGGGAACGGCGCCGTCCGACGGCACGACCTGCTGAGTCGGCTGCTCGCGCCCTTCGTCTCGCTCGCGATCCTCGCCGGCCTGCTGCTGCTCGCCGCTGCGCCCGTCACGGGCCCGGCCGGTGAGGCGCCGGCGACGACCGCGACGTCACGCGACGCATCGGATCCTCTCGAGGGCGAGGACGGCGAAGACGGCGAAGAGGGTGGTGACCGTCCCAGCACGACGAAGGTCTCGTTCCAGAGCCCGGTCGACCCCGAGCCGGCAGCGCTGGCGGCGTTCTACGGCAAGCCCGTGCGCTGGCAGTCGTGCCGCGACCACAGTGACGCGGCGCTGTTCGACTGCGGCACGGTGAGAGTGCCGGTCGACTACGGCACACCTGCGGGCGCGGTCACGAGCATCGCCCTCAAACGCCTCCGGGCGGCCTCGCCCGAGAAGCGCATCGGCTCGCTCTTCATCAACCCCGGTGGCCCCGGCGGGTCCGGCATCGACTTTGCCGACGAGGCACCGGACTTCTTCGGCGACGACGTTCTCGACCGCTACGACGTCATCGGCTTCGACCCGCGTGGAATGGGCGAGTCCGACCCGGTCGAGTGCTTCACCGACGCCGAGCTCGATGCCATGTACGCGGCCGACCCGACGCCGGACACGGACGCCGAGAAGGCCGCTGCACGCCTGGCCCCCGCCCAGCAGATGCGCCGCTGCCTGGCCCGCGGCGGCGCCCTCGCGGCGCACATGGGCACCGAGGCCGTGGCCCGCGACCTCGACGTCCTTCGGTCCGGCGTCGGCGACGAGCGGCTGAACTACTACGGCGTCAGCTACGGCACGATGATCGGGGCGATCTACGCCGACTTCTTCACCTCGCGGGTGGGGCTCATGGTGCTGGACTCGGCGGTGCTGCCCGACGCCCTCGTCGGGGAGGCACCCACCCAGGACGAGATCGACGACGAGGCCGACAGCTGGGCGTCCGACTTCGAGGACGTCCTCGGCGAGTTCGTCGACGAGTGCGGGTCCAGCATCCAGTGCCCCCTCGGTGCCGACGTCGAAGCCGTGACGAACAAGCTCGTGGCGTTCCTCGACCGTCTCGACCAGCACCCGCTCGAGACCGGCTACGACAGCCTGCCGCGGCTCACCGAGGGCTGGGCCAGCACGGCGATCGGGTGGGGCCTGCAGGAGCCGGACTCGTGGCCCGACCTCGTCGACGCACTCGACCTCGCCGTCAACGAGGACGACGCCGAAGACCTCGCCCGCTTCGCCATGCGGGTCACCGAGCGTGACGAGAACGGCACATATGCGGCGACGACCTTCGGACGCTCGCACCTGCTCGTCACGTGCGCCGACTGGCCGAGGACGCCGTGGGACTCGACGGGCCCCAGCCCGGACGTCCTCGACGCGCACCCGCTGTGGTCCCGCGTCGAGCCTCCCGGAGTCGACCCCTGCACGGGGTGGACGGGTGCGGCCCGGGAGACCCTGCTCGTCGGCGCCGAGGTCGCGACGCCCGTGCTCGTCATCGGCAACGACGGCGACCGGACCACCCCCATGGAGGGGACCGAGGGCCTGGCGGCAGAGATCGTGCGCTCCCGCCTGGTGACCGTGGAGGCCGAGGGCCACGGCGCGTACGGGAACGGCGACGACTGCGCCGACGGCATCGTCGACGACTACCTCGCCCGGCACCTGGCACCCGAGGACGACTTCGTCTGCGAGTCCTGAGAGGGGCGGCGCAGCAGGCGTCGGCCGCGATTTTTCTCCCGCCGGGGTCGTGCGTATACTCAACCTCCGTGTCCGGTCGTGCTCGTCACGGCCCCACGACCAGCCGCTTTAGCTCAGTCGGCCAGAGCGATTCACTCGTAATGAATAGGTCGTCGGTTCGATTCCGACAAGCGGCTCCACGCATCACCACAGGTCAGGCCCCCTTCTCGCCAGAGTCGGGGGCCTTTCCCTTGCCCCAGGTCGCCGTGGATGCCCCCGTGGTGCCCCCGACTTTCTGCGCTGCCTCCCACAGGTTGCGGTCGATCAGGTGGCCGTAGAGGTCCATCGTCATGGCCGCAGAGGCGTGCCCCAGGATGCGTTGGACCACCTTCGGATCGGCGCCCGCACCGAGCCAGATCGATGCCGCCGTATGCCGCAGGTCGTGAGCCCGGAGGGTCGGCCTGCCGATGGCGGCGCAGGCCTCACGCCATCCGACGGAGCGCTTCCAGTTGGATTCGGAGAGTGGTCCGCCGCCAGGGGCGCTGAACAGCCATGCCGAGGGCGGCTTGCCGGCCGACCAGAGGTCGAGGATCGGCACCACTGCAGCTGGCAGCGCCACGGTGCGCGAGCGGCGACCCTTCAAGGTGTCGACGTAGAGGCCGCCCTTGGAGCTGCTGGCGAGGACGGTTCGCTGCAGGCGCAGGCCCTCACCCGGCACCTTGACGCGGTCCCCAACCTGGAGGCCGGCCAGCTCGCCCCACCTCAGTCCGCACAGACCGAGGACCCTGACGACGTCGGCATACGGGCCGTTGCATGCGAGGGCCAGCGCCTCGAGCTCCTCCAAGGAGAGGAACTGGCCCTCGCGACGGGCGCGCCCCGCCTTGGGCGGTTTGACCAAGGCCGCGACGTTCCTGGACACGCGGCCGTCAGCGACCGCGAACGCCAGCATCGAGCGCAGCGTGGACAGGTAGCGGCTGGCCGTCGAGCCGGACAAACCGGACGCGACGAGCCCACCTGCCCACGCCGAGACCTGGGCCTCGGTGATCGAGGCGATCGGCAGGTGGCCGAACTTGGGGGCCACATGGTTCGCCCACGCCGATAGATCCGCCTCCTGCGTCTTCCTCTTGAGGCTCTGGCGCGAGGCGACCCAGTCAGGGAAGAGCGAGGCGAGGGGCACCCTTCCTCGACGCGGGTCGAACCACTCGCCTGAGCGCAGCTGGCGGGCCTGCTCCTGCTCCCACGCGACCGCATCAGACTTGCGGTCGAAGACGCGCGTCGCCACCTCGCGCCCATGGGCCTTCACGCGCGCTCTGTAGCGGACGCGATCGCCACGGACCAGCCGCTGGATGCTCACGCTGCCGGTGTCCCTTCGCGTTGCGCCTCCAGCCAGGCGTCGACGTCCTTGACGTCCCAGACGAGGCGGCGGCCTACCTTGATCGCGGGTGCGAACCGGCCTTCCTGGCGCAGCCAGCGGATGGTCAGGACGGGGACGCGCAACCGGTCGGCGACCTCGTCGATGGTCATCAGCTCCATCTCTCAACTCCAATCTCCTCGGGTTACGGCTTCTCGTGTCTGGCTCTCGCTCGTTCCTGGGCGTACTCGCGGGCGCGGGCTGCAGCGGCCTTGGCGAGTTCGGCGTCGCCATCGGTGTCCCAGCCGGATCCGGCGTAGGTCCATTGGCCGACGACGAGGGTGGTCTCGGTGTCCTCGTCGTCGAGGAGGTCCTCGAGGTCACGGACGTCGAGGGTGCGCCCCTCGATCTTGGCCGCGGCGAGGCGGCGCTGGAACCGGACCCGGGCGCGGCGCAGCCGGCCGAGGGTGACGCTGTAGCGGCGGGACTTGGTGGAGAAGTGGCCGCGGAAGCCGAGCATGTGGGCCCACTTGCCGAGAAGCGCGTATGGGTGCTCGGCCATCGGCGCCTCGGTGGCGGTGGCCCCGAGCTGCTGCCGGGCGACTGTCCGGGCGATGGTCGCGCGGAGCCGGTGCAGGTGCGGGTTGGTCGTGTCGGTCGAGTCGGTGGCGGACTTCGTCGCGTACTTCGCGAGGTAGCCGGCGACCTGTTCGGCTTCGAGCTGCTTGTCGGGGTC
>JABFXB010000326.1 GCA_013361975.1 Dermatophilaceae bacterium | reverse complement strand
CGGCCCGCCTAGGATTGCTCGCCATGAGCAATGTCCTGTCTGCCGTCGCCTGGCCGTACACCAACGGCCCGCGCCACATCGGCCACGTGGCCGGGTTCGGCGTGCCCTCCGACGTCTTCAGCAGGTACATGCGGATGGCCGGTCACGACGTCCTGATGGTGAGCGGCACCGACGAGCACGGCACGCCGATCCTCGTCCTCGCCGAGGAGGAGGGCGTCACGCCGCAGCAGCTCGTCGACAAGTACAACGCCGTCATCGCCCAGGACCTCACCGACCTCGGCCTGTCCTACGACCTGTTCACCCGCACCACGACGCGCAACCACTACGCAGTCGTGCAGGAGATGTTCCGCCAGGTCCACGCCAACGGCTACATGATCGAGCAGACGACGAAGGGCGCCATCAGCCCGTCGACGGGCCGCACCCTGCCCGACCGCTACATCGAGGGCACCTGCCCGATCTGCGGCTTCCCCGAGGCGCGCGGCGACCAGTGCGACAACTGCGGCAACCAGCTCGACGCCGACGAGCTGATCAACCCGCGCAGCAAGATCAACGGCGAGACGCCCGAGTTCATCGAGACCCAGCACTTCTTCCTCGACCTGCCGGCGCTCGCCGACGCGCTGGGGCAGTGGCTCGACGGCCGCGAGGCCTCCGGCACGTGGCGGCCCAACGTCATCAAGTTCTCCAAGAACCTCCTCAAGGACGTGCGCCCCCGCGCCATGACGCGCGACATCGACTGGGGCATCCCGATCCCCCTCGAGGGCTGGGAGGAGAACCCGAGCAAGCGGCTCTACGTCTGGTTCGACGCCGTCATCGGCTACCTGTCGGCCTCGATCGAGTGGGCCCGCCGGCTCGGCCCGGGCCAGGAGGACCGTTGGCGAGAGTGGTGGAACGACCCGAGCGCCGTCTCCTACTACTTCCAGGGCAAGGACAACATCACCTTCCACAGCCAGATCTGGCCGGCCGAGCTGCTCGGCTACGCCGGCAAGGGCGACAAGGGTGGTGAGCCCGGCTCCTACGGCCAGCTCAACCTGCCCACCGAGGTCGTGGCGTCGGAGTTCATGACGCTCGAGGGCAGGCAGTTCTCGACGAGCCGCAAGCACGTCATCTACGTCCAGGACATCGTCGCCCGCTACGGCCCCGACCCGATCCGCTACTTCATCTGCGCGGCCGGGCCCGAGAACCAGGACGCCGACTTCTCCTGGGCCGAGTTCGTGCAGCGCAACAACAGCGAGCTCGTCGCCGGGTGGGGCAACCTCGTGAACCGCACGGCGGCCATGATCGCCAAGAGCTTCGGCGAGATCCCGAGGGCTGGAGCCGGCCCGCAGGGCCGGAATGCCGTCGAGCCCGTCGACGAGGAGCTGCTCGCGACCGTGCGGGGCGCCTTCGCGACCGTCGGCGGCAACCTCGAGCGGCACCGCCAGAAGGCCGCGCTCGCGGAGGTCATGCGTGTCGTGGGCGAGGCGAACGCGTACGTGTCGAAGACCGAGCCGTTCAAGCTCAAGGGCGACGACCAGCGCGAGCGGCTCGCGACGGTGCTCCACACGCTGGTCCAGGCGGTGAGCGACATCAACACGCTCATCTCGCCGTTCCTGCCGCACGCCGCCAACCGCGTGCACGCCGTGCTCGGCGGCGAGGGCGAGTTCATGCCGATGCCGCGCCTCGACGTCGTGCGCGACCTCGACGACGAGAGCCGCTCCTACCCCGTCATCACGGGCGAGTACACCGCGACGCCGCGCTGGGAGCCGCGACCGGTGGTGCCCGGCACGCCGATCAAGAAGCCCACGGGCGTGTTCACCAAGCTCGACGCCGACACCGTCATCGAGGCCGAGCGCGCACGCCTCTCCGAGCCCGCCACCACGGACCCGGCCCAGAGCGCATGACACCGCACGCGTCGGGGCAGCGGGGACTGCCGGAGCACCTGCCCGACCCGCTGCCCATCGACGTCGTCGACAACCACGTCCACCTCGACATCACGCGCGAGGGAGACGAGCCCTTCGACGTCGCCGACGCGATCACGCGGGCGCGGGCGGTCGGTGTGACCCGGCTCGTCCAGGTGGGATGCGACCTCGACGGCATCGCGTTCACGATGGACGCGATCGAGCGACACCCTGAGCTGGTCGCCGGAATCGCCTTGCACCCCAACGAAGTTCCCAAGCTCGCTGCCGCTGGGACGTTGGAGACGGCATACGCGACCGTCGAGCGCCACGCGGTCCACGATCGCGTCCGTGTCATCGGCGAGACCGGGCTCGACTACTTCCGCACCGGCCCCGAGGGGGTCGGGGTGCAGCAGGACGGCTTCCGCTGGCACATCGACCTCGCCAAGCGGCTGGGCAAGGCCCTGCAGATCCACGACCGCGACGCCCACGACGACGTGCTGCGCATCCTGGAGGAGGAGGGCGCGCCGGAGCACACGGTGCTGCACTGCTTCTCGGGCGGCCTGACGATGGCGCGCGAGTGCGTCGAGCGCGGCTACTACCTCAGCTTCGCCGGCACGGTGACCTTCAAGAACGCCCGTGACCTGCGCGACGCGCTGACCGCGATTCCGCTCGACCGGGTGCTCGTCGAGACGGACGCGCCCTACCTCGCGCCGGCCCCGCACCGCGGCGCGACGAACGCCTCGTTCCTCGTGCCGGTGACCATCAGAGCGATGGCCGGGGTGCTCAACATCGACGTGCCCAGCCTGTGTCGCGCGGTCTCCGAGAACAGCGAACGCGTGTACGGACCGTGGGGTTCGGAACGAATCGGACAAACCGCCTAGCGCACCCCCGAGCGGCGGTCCAGCCGGACGGGCCGTCGTTATCGAAATTTGACCTTTGCGTCGGCCGTCCTTCACTCTTGACGACTGTTGGCCGGTTGCCGCCCCGCATCGACCCTCCTCCCGACGGCGTGAGGAGGATGGCTCGAGAGCGCGTTGCACCCGGATAGATCGACGTTCGGAGTGTTTTGATTTCTCGCAACGCCAAGATCCTGGCCGCCACAGGCGCGGCCGTCCTCCTCACCGGTGGCGCCGTGGGCGCGACCCAGCTCGACAAGACCGTGCACCTCTCGGTCGACGGCGCCCCCTCAACGGCCGAGTTCTACGGCAGCAGCACCGTCGGTGACGTGCTCGCCGGCAAGGGCATCGAGGTCAAGCCGGGCGACGTCGTCATCCCGGCCACGGGGACCACCGTCGACGACGGTGACTCGATCACCGTCAAGTACGCCCGCCTGCTGACCCTCACGGTCGACGGCAAGACCCGCCAGATCCGCACCACCGAGACCACCGTCGACGGTGCGCTCCTCGCGCTGGGTCTTCGCGGCGACGGCGCCCGCCTCTCGGCATCCCGCTCGCAGACCATCGGTCGCCAGGGCCTGTCCCTCACCCTCGTGACGCCCAAGGCGGTCACCGTGACGGCCGACGGCAAGACGACCACCAAGACCGTCGCCGCGGGCACCGTCGGCGAGGCCCTCACCCAGCTCGGCGTCCGCCTGGGCAAGGCCGACAAGGTCAACCCGCCGGTCACGACCCGCCTCACGAACGGCGCCAAGGTCGCCGTCCAGCGCGTCCAGACCACGGACACCAAGACCACCGAGTCGATCGCCTTCGGCACGACCCGCACCAAGACCAACGCCCTCTACGCCGACCAGACCAAGGTCTCCCGCGCCGGTGTCGCCGGCACGCGTGTCGTGACCTCCCGGGCAACCGTCGTCGACGGCAAGGTCGTGAGCCGCAAGACCATCGCCTCGACCGTCACCAAGGCCCCGGTCGACCGCGTCCTGCTGGTGGGCACCAGGTCGCGGCCCGCCCCGGCGGCTGCCCCGGCGCCGGCACCCACCGCCAGCACCGGCGGCTCGTCGTCCGGTGCCGGCATCAACCTGGCCCGCGCCGCCATGTGGGACTCGATCGCGCAGTGCGAGTCGAGCGGCAACTGGCACATCAACACCGGCAACGGCTACTACGGCGGTCTGCAGTTCCTGACCTCCACGTGGCTCGGCTACGGCGGCGGCGACTTCGCCTCCCGCGCCGACCTCGCCAGCCGCGAGCAGCAGATCACGGTCGCCAACCGCGTCTACGCCGACAACGGCACGTCGCAGTGGCAGTGCAAGCCCTGACGCACTGGTCCGACTGACGTGGGGCTGAGCCCTCACACCATCGAGAAGCAATCCGTCCGCCTCTTCCGGCGGACGGATTGCTTTTTCGATGCGGGCCATAGGGTGGGACGCATGACGAAGAAGGACGCCGCGATGACCGCTGCGGCGACCACCGGGCCGGCCGACGACGCCGCGCTCCTCGGCCCCGCGCAGGTGCGCGAGCTCGCCGAGCGGCTCGAGGTCCGGCCGACCAAGCAGTGGGGCCAGAACTTCGTCGTCGACGCCAACACCGTGCGCAAGATCGTGCGCGTCGCCGGTGTCGGGGCCTCCGACGTCGTCGTCGAGGTCGGGCCCGGGCTCGGGTCGCTCACGCTCGCGCTGCTGCCGGTCGTCAAGGCCGTCACGGCCGTCGAGGTCGATCCTCGGCTCGCCGGCGCCCTCGAGGACACCGTCCGCCGCCTGCAGCCCGACAACGCCGCCCGCCTGCGGCTGGTCGCCGCAGACGCCCTCACGGTCACGAAGCTCCCCGGCCCCGACCCGACGGCGCTCGTGGCCAACCTGCCCTACAACATCTCCGTCCCCGTGGTCCTGTCGTTCCTCGAGCACTTCCCGACCATCGACCGTGTCCTCGTCATGGTGCAGCTCGAGGTCGCCGAGCGGCTCGCCGCCCGGCCGGGCGGCAAGATCTACGGCGTCCCGAGCCTGAAGGCCGCCTGGTACGCCGACGTCGAGCTCGCCGGGCGCGTGGGGCGCAACGTCTTCTGGCCCGCCCCCAACGTCGACTCCGGCCTCGTGTCGCTGCGTCGGCGCAAGCCGCCGAAGACCAGCGCCTCCCGCGAAGAGGTCTTCCGCTGCATCGACGCCGCCTTCCTCCAGCGCCGGAAGTCGCTCCGCGGAGCGCTGGCGTCGTGGGCCGGCTCCGCCGACGCCGCCGAGCAGGCGCTCGTCGCGGCCGGCATCGACCCGAAGACCCGCGGCGAGCAGCTGGACATCACGGCGTTCGCCCGGATCGCCGAGGCCCGTCCTGCCGATGCGGCGTCCGCCCGACCGAAGGCCCGTCGCCGGGGCAATGCGTCCTGAAGGGGACGGGATGGCCCATAGGGTGGGCGCATGACTGTCGCTCCGACCCTGCCGGGCGCGGTGACCGTGCGGGTCCCGGCCAAGGTCAACCTCGAGCTGCGTGTCGGCCCGCTCCGGCCCGACGGGTTCCACACGCTCGCGACCGTCTACCAGGCCGTGTCGCTGCACGACGAGGTCTCGGTCGCGCGCTGGGACGAGTGGCAGGTCGTGCCGGCCGGCACGTATGCCGACCGCATCCCCACCGACGGTGACAACCTCGCGGTCCGGGCGGCTCGCCTCGTCGCCGAGCGCTGGGCGGTCGACGAGAGCCTCTCGATCCGCATCGACAAGGACATCCCCGTGGCCGGGGGGATGGCCGGCGGCTCGGCCGACGCCGCCGCCGCCCTGGTCGCGTGCGAGCAGCTGTGGGGGCTCGGCCTCGACCGCGACGAGCTGGCCGAGCTGGCCGCCATGCTCGGCAGCGACGTGCCGTTCATCCTCGCCGGTGGCAACGCGATGGGCTCCGGCCGCGGTGAGCAGCTGGCGCCGGTCCTCGCGCGCGGCACGTTCCACTGGGTCTTCGCGATCAGCGACACCGGCCTGTCGACGCCCGAGGTGTACGCCGAGTGCGACCGCCTGCGCGAGCGCGACGGTGCCGACGTGCCCGAGCCCAAGGTCAGCCCCGGGCTGATGGCGGCGCTGCGCTCCGGCGACCCTGCTGCCCTCGGTGCGGCCCTGCACAACGACCTCGAGCCCGCCGCGTTCTCGCTGCGACCCCAGCTGCGCGAGCTGCGCGACGCAGGGGTCGAGTTCGGGGCGCTCGGTGGTGTCGTCTCCGGGTCGGGCCCGACGGTGGCCTTCCTCACCGAGAGCCACGAGGCCGCCCTCGACCTGTCGGTGTCGCTCGCGGCCTCCGACCTCTGCCGCGACCTGCGCCGCGCCAAGGGCCCGGTCCACGGCGCCCACGTCGTCGCGCAGCCCCGCGACTGACCCCGAGCCCTTCCTCTCGATTGAGCTCGGGGGTTACGGAGTCTTCTTTCGATTGGGTTGGGGGGGTGTCGGACGGATTGCTGTTTCGGTGCACGGAGCGAATAGGGTCGGTCAGCGATGGCCAACCTGATCTCCCTCGAACGCGTCTCGCTCGTCTTCGGCACGAGCCACGTCCTCGACGACGTCAGCCTCGGTGTGCTCACCGGCGACCGAATCGGCGTCGTCGGCGTCAACGGCGGCGGCAAGTCGACCCTGCTGCGGGTCATGGCGGGCCTGCAGGAGCCCGACTCGGGCCGCATCACGAAGCAGGGCGGCGCCGAGGGCATCCGCATCGGCATGCTCGCCCAGGACGACGCGCTCGACCCGACGTGGACGATCCGCGAGGCGGTGCTCGGCGACCTGCCGGAGCACGTGTGGGCCGGAGACCCCCGCATCCGTGACGTGCTCACCGGCCTGCTGGGCGGCATCGAGGCCCAGAACGTCGGAGGCCTCGACAGCCGCGTCGGGCCGAAGTCCGGTGGCGAGCGGCGCCGTCTGGCCCTGGCCCGCCTCCTCGTCTCCGACCCCGAGCTGCTGCTCCTCGACGAGCCGACCAACCACCTCGACGTCGAGGGCGTCGCCTGGCTCGCCGACCACCTCGCGACGAAGCGGCCCCGCCCGGGCAACGCCACCGTCGCGATCACCCACGACCGGTGGTTCCTCGACGCGTACGCCACCCTGACGTGGGAGGTGGAGGGCGGTCAGGTCAGCGCCTTCGAGGGCGGGTATGCGGCCTACGTCCTCGCGAAGGCCGAGCGCGACCGTCTCGCCGGCGTCGTCGCCGACCGGCGGGCGAACCTGATGCGCAAGGAGCTCGCCTGGCTGCGTCGCGGTGCACCCGCCCGCACGAGCAAGCCGAAGTTCCGCATCGAGGCGGCCAACGCGCTCATCGCCGACGAGCCGGCGCCGCGCAACAGCGTCGAGCTGGCGTCGTTCGCCAGCCGCCGTCTCGGCAAGGACGTGCTCGACCTCGAGGACGTCACCGTCACCGTCGGCGAACCGCCGGAGGAGCGCCGCCTGCTCGACCACGTCACCTGGCGCCTCGCGCCGGGGGAGCGCATCGGCATCGTCGGCGTCAACGGCGCCGGCAAGTCGACGCTGCTTCGCGCGCTGACCGGCGAGATCCCGCTCGACGGGGGGCGGCGCAAGATCGGCAAGACCGTCGCCATCGCGCACCTGACGCAGGAGGTGCGCGAGCTCGAGCGCTTCGAGCAGTGGCGCGTCATCGAGGCGATCGAGGACGTCAAGCAGTGGACGATGCTCGGCGACAAGGAGATCAGTGCCGGCCAGCTCGCGACGCGCCTCGGTTTCCCGGGCGGTCGGCAGCAGTCCCGCGTCGGCGACCTCAGCGGCGGTGAACGGCGCCGGCTCCAGCTGACCCGGCTGCTCCTCACCGAGCCGAACGTGCTCATCCTCGACGAGCCGACCAACGACCTCGACATCGAGACCCTGACCTCGCTCGAGGACGTGCTCGACGGCTGGGCCGGAACGCTCGTCGTGGTCAGCCACGACCGCTACCTGCTCGAGCGCGTCGCCGACAAGCAGCTGGCGCTGCTCGGCGACGGCAAGGTGCGCGACCTGCCCGGCGGCGTCGAGGAGTACCTGCGCCTGCGCGCGGCCGCGGCCACGGCGCCTGCACGATCCACGTCGGAAGGTGCGCCCGCCACCGCGAGCCGGCCTGACGGCATACCTGCTGGATCGACCGAGCCCTCGGCCAGCCCCGCCGAGGTGCGCGAGGCTCGCAAGACGATGGCCCGCATCGAGAAGCAGCTCTCGCGGCTGCAGGACCGCGAGGAGCGGCTGCACGGCGACATGGCCGAGAAGGCCACCGACCCGGCCGCGCTCGCCGACCTCAACGCGAGGCTGCAGGCCGTGGTCGGCGAGCGCGAGGAGCTCGAGCTCGAGTGGCTCGAAGCCGCCGAGATCGTCGGCTGACCTCACCCCCACAGCAACACACCGAGTAAGTCACAACGCACCGGGATCCGATCCCGGTGCGTATTGACCTACTCGTTGTGTTGCAGGGAAGGGGTCAGCGGTTGTCGGTGGCC
>JABFXB010000271.1 GCA_013361975.1 Dermatophilaceae bacterium | reverse complement strand
CGGCGGCCGTCGACGCGGGCGATGAACGGCTTGGCCGTCTCCTCCTCGCCCTCGACGTCGACCTGGTGGGCCTTGGTCGTGCCGTAGATGTAGGCGTCGGCGCCGAGCTCCTCGACGACGTCGACCGTCACCTCGATGCCGTGGCCGTCGGGGGCCTGCTCGAGGTCCTCGGGGCGCACGCCGATCGTGACCTCCTTGCCGGCGTCGCCCAGCAGGCTGCGCTCGACGGGCACGGTGTGGCCGCCGTAGTCGACCCCGCCGTCGACGACGGGCGCCGAGACGAGGTTCATCGCGGGCGAGCCGATGAAGCCGGCGACGAAGACGTTGGCCGGGTGGTCGTACATGCGGCGCGGGGTGTCGCACTGCTGGAGCAGCCCGTCCTTGAGCACCGCGACGCGGTCGCCCATGGTCATGGCCTCGACCTGGTCGTGCGTGACGTAGACCGTCGTGACGCCGAGGCGGCGCTGGAGCGAGGCGATCTGCGTGCGGGTCTGGACGCGCAGCTTGGCGTCCAGGTTGGACAGCGGCTCGTCCATGAGGAACACCTGGGGCGAGCGGACGATGGCGCGGCCCATGGCCACACGCTGGCGCTGGCCACCGGAGAGGGCCTTCGGCTTGCGCTCGAGGTACTGGGTGAGGTCGAGGATCTTGGCTGCCTCCTCGACGCGCTTGCGGATCTCGGACTTGTCGACACCGGCGATCTTGAGCGCGAAGCCCATGTTGTCGGCGACGGACATGTGCGGGTAGAGCGCGTAGTTCTGGAAGACCATCGCGACGTCGCGGTCCTTGGGGGAAAGGTTCGTCACGTCGCGGTCGCCGATGAGGATGCGTCCGCCGTTGACCTCCTCGAGGCCGGCGAGCATGCGCAGGGAGGTGGACTTGCCACACCCGGAGGGACCGACCAGGACGAGGAACTCCCCGTCCGCGATGTCGATGTTGAGCTTGTCGACGGAGGGAACGGGGTTCCCGGGGTACTGCCTCGTCGCGTTGTCGAACGTCACAGTTGCCATGGCTTCATTGCCTTCCTTCACCGGCAGGAACGTGCCGGACGATCCGTTGTAAAGGTGTTGCCTGCCCGGGTGAGCAGGCATCGTCATCATGTCCCATGCGAAGCGGCTTGACCACCCCCGGTCCGGGCGGCAGGTGCGATCGGGGCCCACGGGACAGCCCGGAGCCGCCGTCCACGGCGGTCCCACGGATGTGTCCAGAACGTTGCAAAAACTTGCTGCAAGGCCGTTCCGGGTGCCTGCAATTTCTTGCTAAGGTCCGTGCCACAAACCGGTGGCGGCGTGTGCCACCCGGCTTCAAAGGAGAATCCATGCACAAGCGTGCGCTCGGCGCTGCTGCCGTCACGGGTGTTGCCGCCCTGGCCCTCAGCGCCTGCGGTGGGTCCAGCCCCACCACCCCGTCCAACACCGGCGGCGCCGGCACGAGCAAGGCGGCTGCCACCACCACCGGCACCCCGGAGACGCCCAGCGGCACCGCGGCGCCGGTCCGCGACGCCAACGTCGACCTCGTCATCTGGACCGACGCCGACCGCTCCAAGGCGGTCCAGAAGTACGCCGACCAGTTCGCCTCCGAGAACGGCATCACGGTCAAGGTCCAGATCGCGACCGACACCCGCACCCAGTTCAAGGACGCGACCAAGGTCGGCAAGGGCCCGGACGTCATCGTCGGCGCGCACGACTGGCTCGGTGAGCTCGTCCAGAACTCGACCGTCGCCCCCGTCAACCTCTCGGCCGACGTGGCCGCCAAGTTCCTCCCCACCGCCATCGCGGCGACGAAGTTCAACGGCCAGAGCTACGGCGTGCCCTACGCCGTCGAGAACATCGGCCTCATGTACAACAAGGACCTCGTCCCGAACCCGCCGAAGACCATGGACGAGCTCGTCGCGACGGGCGAGAAGCTGGTCAAGGAGGGCAAGGCCAAGCAGGTCATGTCGCAGTTCGTCTCCAAGGTCGGCAACGCGTACTTCGCCTACCCGTACCTCGCGGCGTTCCCCGACGGCGGCATCTTCGCCACGAAGGGCAACGGCGACTACGACCCGAACAAGCTGCTCGTCAACAGCGCCGGCTCCGTCAAGGGTGGCGAGGTCCTCGCCGCGCTCGGCAAGCAGAAGGTCCTCTCGACCAACGTCGACGACACGAACCAGGACGCCATCTTCGACTCGAAGGCAGCGCCGTTCATGATCAGCGGCCCGTGGAGCGTCGCCAAGGCCAAGGCCGCCGGCATCAACTACGGCATCGCCCCGCTGCCCAGCCTCGCCGGCGGCGGCGCCATGAAGCCGTTCCTCGGTGTCCAGATGTTCTACGTCTCGAGCAAGGCCAAGAACGCCGCCCTCGCGCAGGAGTTCGTCACGAACTACATCCCGCGCAAGGACGTCCAGCTCGCGCTCTTCGAGGTCGGCAAGCGCCCGCCGGCCCTCAAGGAGGCGTACGACGAGGTCTCGGCCACCGACCCCGACGTCAAGGCCTGGTACGAGGCCGGCGTCGACGGCAAGCCGATGCCGAACATCCCCGCGATGAACTCGGTCTGGGGCCCGTTCGGCCAGGCGACCGCTGACATCATCTCCGGCAAGGCCGGCGCCAAGGAGCGTCTCGACGCTGCGGCCAAGGAGATCGCGGCCAACATCGCAAAGGGCTGAGCGCCCTTGATGTGAAAGGGATTCCGGGGTCCGCCGACGTGCGGACCCCGGAATCCCCGGCCCGGTCGGGCTCGGCCCCGCCCCGGCTGCCCCGGGGCCTCTCGAGATGCTGAGCTCGAGCCGGTCCACCCCCTCCGTGCACCTACGGCAACGGCGCCGGCTCGGCGCAAAAGGACGTGTCACATGACCAAGCCCATCGCGCTCGCGATCAAGTGGGTGCTCATCGTCGCGACGCTGGCAGGGATCCTGTGGATCGCCGCCAAGCTGGCCGCGGCCGGCAACGTGACGGCAGTCGTCGTCGCCGGCCTGGTGGGGATGGGAGTCCTCGCCGTCTACGCGACCCGACGCGCCGTGCCCCTGAAGTACCTCGTTCCGGGCCTCATCTTCATGGCCCTCTTCCAGCTCTTCCCGGTGCTCTACACCGCGAACCTCTCGCTGACGAACTACGGCGACGGCCACCTCAACACCAAAGAGGAGTCGATCAGCGACATCATCGCCCAGTCGGTGCGCGAGGTGCCCAACACGCCCCGCTACAAGATGTCGGTGGCGACCAAGGAGGGCGACAGCGCCGACACCGGCGACCTGGTCCTGCTGCTCACCAAGCCCGACGGTTCGACCTTCGTCGGCGACAAGAGCGGGCTCAAGCCCCTCGGCGCCGCGGGCATCGAGAAGACGCCGGTCGGCAAGATCACCAAGGCGCCCGGCTACACGATCCTCAACGCGAGGCAGGTCAACGCCCGCAAGGAGCTGCAGAAGCTGGCCGTCCCCACCAGTGACGGTGGCGGCGTCAAGCCGGTCGGACTGTCCGAGGCCTTCGAGGGCAAGTCCACCGTGACCTACGACGCCAAGGCCGACCGCCTCACCGACAGCTCCACGCAGCCGCCGACCGTCTACGAGCCGCGCGACGCCCGCTGGGTCAGCACGAAGGACGCGACCCAGTCCTTCCCCCAGGGCTGGAAGGAGAACATCGGCTTCTCCAACTACACGCGCATCCTCACCGACGACACGATCCGCAGCGGGTTCATCAAGATCTTCATCTGGAACGTCGTCTTCGCCGTCGTCTCGGTGCTCTCGACGTTCCTGCTCGGCATGCTCATCGCGCTGCTCTTCAACGACCCCCGTCTGCGCGGCAAGGGCATCTACCGTTCGCTCCTGATCCTCCCGTACGCACTGCCCGGCTTCGTGACGGCGCTGGTCTGGAAGGGCATGTTCAACCAGGACTACGGCATCATCAACCAGACCCTCGGGCTCGGAATCGACTGGCTCGGCACTGATTTCGGGGCCAAGGCCGCAATCCTCATCACGAACCTCTGGCTGGGTTTCCCCTACATGTTCATCGTGTGCACGGGTGCCCTGCAGTCCATCCCGCAGGACGTGCGTGAGGCGGCGACCATCGACGGCGCCAATGCCTTCCGCACCCTCCGCTCGATCATCATGCCGCTGCTGCTGGTCGCTGTCGGCCCGCTCCTGCTCGCGTCGTTCGCCTTCAACTTCAACAACTTCGGTCTCATCTACCTGCTGACCAAGGGCGGCCCGTTCAACGGTGCCGACACCTCGATCGGGTCGAGCGACCTGCTCATCACGTACGCGTACCGTCTGGCCTTCTCGGGTACCGCACCCAACTACGGCTTCGCCGCCGCGGTCTCGGTCGTGATCTTCCTGCTCGTGGCGCTCATGAGCATCCCGGGCTTCCGGCGCACCAAGGCCCTCGAGGAGGTCAACTGATGTCCACCGTCAACGCTCCCGTCCCCACCGACCCCCGGCTCGAGACGCGCGTCGAGTCCGAGACCGGCCGCAGCACGCCGTCCTCGCCCAAGCGCTCTGGGCTGGGCGGCCGGGTCTGGTGGCGCCACGCCCTCGGCCTCGTGGCCCTGGCCTGGGCGCTGTTCCCGATCCTCTTCATCTGGTCGGCTGCCACGAACCCCAGCGGCACGCTCAACACCGCCAGCCTCTGGCCGTCGGGCTTCTCCACCGCGAACTTCAACACGCTGTTCAGCGACAGCTCGCGCCCGTTCTGGACCTGGTACAAGAACTCGATGATCATCTCGTTCGTCGGGGCGATCGGTGCCGTGTTCATCGGCGCCTGTGCGGCGTTCGCCTTCTCGCGCCTGCGGTTCAAGGGCCGGCGCGGCGGCATGATGTTCCTGCTGCTGACGACGTTCTTCCCGGCGCTGCTCGCCATCGTCGCGATGTACATCATCTTCGCCGGCATCGGTGACGCCCTGCCGTCCTTCGGCCTCAACACCCTGACCGGCCTGATCCTCGCCTACCTCGGTGGCGCGCTCGGCGCCAACGTCTGGCTGCTCAAGGGCTACTTCGACACGGTGCCCCGAGAGCTCGACGAGGCGGCCATCGTCGACGGCGCGAGCCACGTGCGCATCTTCTTCACGATGACGCTGCGACTCGTCATGCCGATCCTCGTCACGGTCTTCATGCTCGTGTTCGTCGGCCTCTACGGCGAGTTCATGCTCGCCAGCGTCTTCCTCACCGACGTCGAGACCCAGACGCTCGGTGTCGGCCTCTACGGCATGACCCTCGGCAACAACGCGAACGAGCTCTTCGGCCCGTTCGCCGCCGGAGCCCTGCTCGGCTCCATCCCGGTCATGCTGCTCTACCTGGCCTTCCAGAAGCAGCTCGTCGGCGGCCTCACCACCGGATCCGTCAAGTGAGCCCTGCCCCGACCCGCCGCGACACGTGGCTGAGTCAGCCGCACCACGACGGGTCGGGGCGGTACGTCTCGAACCTGGCCCCGCGTCTCGGTGACCGCGTCGACGTCCTCGTACGCGTACCGCTCGAGGCCGAGGTCGACGGCGTCCACGTGCGCACCGCACCCGACGGTGAGGCCACCTTCACCGCCGCGAAGAAGGTGCGCACCACCGCGAGCGACGACTGGTGGCGTGCCAGCCTGACGTGCCACAACCCCGTCACGAACTACCGCTTCCTGCTCACGGGCGGGCCGACGAAGTACGCGTGGCTCAACGGCGCCGGCGTGCACCAGCGGGACGTGCCGGACGCCGGCGACTTCCGTCTCGTCGCCCACGACTCGCCGCCGCCGGACTGGGCGCTCGGCTCGGTCGTCTACCAGATCTTCCCCGACCGCTTCGCCCGGTCGAAGGCGGCGGACAAGCGCGAGACGCCCGAGTGGGCGATCCCGGCCGACTGGTCCGACCCGGTCGACATCAGCCCCAAGGGCGTCGCGCACCAGCTCTACGGCGGCGACCTCGACGGCATCACCGAGCACCTCGACCACCTCGAGTCGCTCGGCGTCGACGTCGTCTACATGACGCCGTTCTTCCCGGCCCGCTCCAACCACCGTTACGACGCATCGTCGTTCGAGCAGATCGACCCGCTGCTCGGAGGGGCACCGGCGCTTCGGCGGCTGACGAAGGCCGCCCACGAGCGCGGTATGAAGGTCATGGGCGACTTCACGACCAATCACACGGGCAACGCCCACGAGTGGTTCCTGGCCGCGGCCGGCCCGGGCGGCAGGAGCAAGCCCGAGCGCGACTACTACATCTGGGAGGACGGCGACTACGTCGCGTGGCTCGGCGTGCCCTCCCTGCCCAAGCTCAACCACCTCAACGCGGCGCTCCGACGCCGCATCTTCGAGGACCCCCAGGGCGTCGTTCGCAAGTGGCTCGGTCGCTCCGGCGGCCTCGACGGCTGGCGCGTCGACGTCGCCAACATGACCGGTCGCTGGCGCGCCACCGACGTCAACCACGACGTGGCCAGGCAGATGCGCGACGTTCTGGCCCGGGTGGCTCCGGACGCGCTGCTCGTCGGCGAGCACTTCCACGACTACACCGTCGACATGCCCGGCGACGGTTGGCACGGCGTCATGAACTACGCCGGGTTCTGCAAGCCCGCGTGGACGTGGCTGCGCCAGGAGCCGAAGGACCCCCGCTTCCTCGGTGCGCCGGTGCCACTGCCCCTGCTCGACGCCGAGTCGGTCGTCGAGACGATGCGCGACTTCACCTCGCGGATCGCCTGGCAGTCGCTCGTGCACTCCTTCAACCTCGTCGGCTCGCACGACGTGCCGCGCATCCGCACCCTCGTGGGACCCGACTCCGTCGAGGCCGCGGCCGGCCTGCTCTTCACCTTCCCGTCGATGCCGATGCTCACCTACGGCGACGAGATCGGGATGGAGGGCACCTTCGGCGAGGACGGCCGTCGACCCATGCCGTGGAACGAGAAGGACTGGGACGCTAGGACGCTCGACATCTACCGCGGACTCATCGCGGCCCGTCAGAGGTCGGTCGCGCTGCGCCGCGGTGGTCTGCGCTGGGTCCACGCCGAGGGCGACGCGATGGTCTACCTGCGAGAGACGCACGACGAGGTCGCCCTCGTCCACGTCGCGCGCGCCGCGCACGAGCCGGTCCTCCTCGACCCGCGCCACCTCGCCGGGATCCAGTCGGGCACACCGGAATACGGCCCCCGGCCGAAAATCGGCAAGCGTGCTGTCACACTGAGCGCCACGGGGCCGGGCGTCAGCATCTGGACGTGGCGCCCCGCCGACGACGGGCCACGTCATGTGCGACGAAGGGGGAGGTGACGTGAAGGCACGACTGCGAGACATCGCCGACCAGGCGAGCGTGTCAGAGGCCACCGTGTCGCGAGTGCTGAACGGCAAGCCGGGAGTGGCGGAGTCGACGCGCCAGGCGGTGCTGACGGCTCTCGACGTGCTCGGCTACGACCGGCCGAGTCGCTTGCGGCGCAAGAGCGCCGGTCTGGTGGGGCTCATCGTCCCCGAGCTGACGAACCCGATCTTCCCGGCGTTCGCGCAGATCATCGAGAACTCCCTCGCGCAGAACGGCTACACGCCGGTGCTGTGCACGCAGGTGGCGGGGGGCGTGCACGAGGACGACTACGTCCAGATGCTCCTCGAGCGCGGCGTCGCCGGCATCATCTTCATCTCCGGCCTGCACGCCGACACCACGACCGACCCCGACCGCTACATCGCGCTGCGCGACCGCAACCTGCCGCTCGTGCTCGTCAACGGCTACATCGAGGGCGTGGACGCGCCCTTCATCAGCAACGACGACGTCGCCTCGATGGGCCTCGCGCTCGAGCACCTCGTCAGCCTCGGCCACCGCGAGATCGGCCTGGCCGTCGGGCCCGACCGCTACGTCCCGGTCATCCGCAAGATCACCGGGTTCCGGCACTCGATGCAGGAGCTCACCGGCCGCTCGGACGTCGACGACCTCATCGAGCGCTCGCTCTTCAGCGTCGAGGGCGGTGCCTCCGCGGCCGGACGGTTGATCGACCGGGGCGCCACCGCCGTGGTCTGCGGCTCCGACCTCATGGCGCTCGGCGCGATCCGCGAGGCCCGCAAGCGCGGCCTGAACGTGCCGCGCGACTTCTCGGTCGTGGGCTACGACGACTCGACCCTGATCGCCTTCACCGACCCGCCGCTGACGACGGTGCGCCAGAGCGTCAACGCGATGAGCGCCGCGACGGTGCGGGCCCTCCTCGACGAGATCGCCGGGCAGCCTTCTCCGAGAGCGGAGTACGTCTTCCGCCCCGAGCTCGTCGTCCGCGGTTCGACCGGCGCCGTCCGCCGCCACTGAGCGCGCCAGCCCGACCCGACCG
>JABFXB010000435.1 GCA_013361975.1 Dermatophilaceae bacterium | reverse complement strand
GTGGGGCCTGCACCCGGACACGATCGACACGGCGACCCTGTGCCTGAGCGAGCTCGTCACCAACGCCATCATCCACACCGACGCCGGCTGCGAGCTTCGGATCGTGCTCGATCGCGGTGTGCTCACCACGACGGTCCGCGACGGCGGTTCGAGCCTCGTCGTCGATCTGAGCCGACTCCCCCCGGAACCGCTGGCGGTCCACGGTCGTGGGCTCCAGATCGTCAGCGCGCTGTCGAGCAGGTGGGGCTCGGAGCTCGACGCAGTCGGGATGACGGTGTGGTTCGTGCTCGAAGCGGCGGGATGACGGACGCTGCCCGAAGGCAGTGAAGATAGTCCTGCGCCTCCAGTGCGCTCATCGATTCCTGTGGTGGGCGGGTTCGCCACGGAGGACAGTCGGTGCATGAGCGACTGGGACTTCAGCGGCCTCAAGGCCACCTACGTGAACTGCACCCTGAAGAAGAGTCCGGAGCTGAGCCACACGCAGGGCCTGGTCGATGCCAGCGCCGCGATCATGCGCGAGCGCGGCGTCGTGGTCGACGAGATCCGGTTCGTCGACCACGACGTCGCGACGGGCGTCTACCCGGACATGCGCGAGCACGGCTGGGAGACCGATGCGTGGCCCGACCTCTACCGCGGCATCCTCGACAGCCAGATCCTCGTGGTCGCGGGGCCGATCTGGCTCGGTGACAACTCCAGCGTCACCAAGCGCTTCATCGAGCGGATCTACTCGCTGAGCGGCCAGCTGAACGAGAAGGGGCAGTACCTCTTCTACGGCCGGGTCGCCGGGTGCCTCATCACCGGCAACGAGGACGGCATCAAGCACTGCGCGCAGAACGTGCTCTACAGCCTGCAGCACGTCGGCTACACCATCCCGCCCAACGCCGACGCCGGCTGGATCGGGGAGGCCGGTCCCGGGCCCAGCTACCTCGACCCGGGCAGCGGCGGTCCGGAGAACGACTTCACCAACCGCAACACGACGTTCATGACGTGGAACCTCATGCACCTCGCGCGGATGCTCGCCGACGCGGGCGGTGTGCCGGCTCAGGGCAACCAGCGCTCGGCATGGAACGAGGGTGAGCACTTCGGGTGGCACAACCCCGAGTACCGCTGAGGCTCGAGGCTGTTCAGTGGTGTGCGACACCGGAGGCCGGGGCCCGAGCCGGCGTCATCGGTCAGGCACTCACCGCCGGGGCCTCGGGCAAGTCCAGCTCCGTCCCGGCGAAGTGGTTGAAGTAGTTGGTGTAGAGGTTCACCGCCACGTGGGCGAAGGTCTCGGCGATGTCCTGCTCGCTCCATCCGGCCGCGGAGGCCGCTGCCCACGCCTCGTCGGAGACGGTGCCGGTGTTCCTCGCGACCTGCCGCGCGACCTCGACGATGGCGGCGAGCTTTTCGTCGAAGTCGACACGCCCGGCGCGGATGGCGACGGTCTGCTCCTCGCTCAGCCCCGCCGCCTTCGCGGAGATCGTGTGCGCGGACTGGCAGTAGCGGCAGTCGTTCTCGTTTCCGACGGCGAGCGCGATCGCCTCGCGGGTGCGGGCGTCGAAGGCGCCGTGTTCACGGACCGCGCCTGACATGGCGGCGTAGGTGGCCAGGACCACCGGGGAGTGGGCCATGCCGGCGTGGATGTTCAGCGTCTTGCCCATGCGCTTGCTGATCGCCGCCAGGGTTCCGCGAGACTCCTCGGGAGCCGAGTCGATGGTGTGGATGGGGATGCGGGGCATGAAACCTCCAAGGGATGGTTGATGCTTACCTCTTCACAACCCACCGGGAGGGCCGAAACCTTCCCGGGCGGGGCCGCGCGGCCGACGTCGCCCTGCAGCCAAGCGACAGCCCGGACCCGGCTGCGACGACGGCCGAGATGACGAGGTGAACAACCGGGGCGACGGCGACGGTGGTCGACGAGCTGCCGATGAGCAGCAGTACGCGTGGTCGGGCACATGGCTGGTCCTTCGGTTCGTGTCGTCGGCGTCGATCCGAGCGGCACCGCCGCGCCTGCTTGTCCTCAGTGACGGCCGAGGCGTCGACGTCCTGCCACGAGTCCCCGGCGCGTGAGCTGGCGCAGCCTTCGTCGAGTTCGTCGCGGCGGACGGACCTTGTCACCCGGCGCTGGTGAGGTGGCCGAAGACGATGACGTTGTCGCGGTACTCGTTCCTGCTGTCCGTGGGTCCACCGCACGTCACGAGCCGGATCTCCGCGCGGCGGAAGTCGCTCCGGTACACGAGGTCGGTCGGGAAGCGCGACTTCTCGTAGGCGGCCACCTTGTCGACGGTGAAGGTGAGGTGTGAGCCGTCGCGCCGCGAGATCTTGACGACGTCCCCCGCCTTGACGGCCCCCAGCCGGTAGAAGATCCCGGGCACACCCGAGGGCGTGTCGACGTGGGCGGCGATGACGGCGGGCCCGACCTGGCCGGGTGTCGGACCGCCGTCGTAGAGGCCGATCTCCTGGGCTGTGCCGGGCACCGAGATGGTCCCGTCACGCTGGATGCTCAGCGCGACGAAGGTGCGCGACCGGACCCCGATCGAGGGGATCTCGAGCGCAGTCGGGGCCGAGGCCCCGAGGAGCGGAGCGCCTGCAGCCGGCGTCTTCGACGCCGTGCCCGGTCTCGCGGGCGACGCCGAGGCGCCGGGCGTCCGACCGTTCTCGCTCGTCGGAGCGGTCGGAGCGGTGGGAGCAGCCGAGGCCGCCGCTGCAGGCGGCGGCCCCGGCCGTGCCGATGGCGGGCTGCCACGCAGCCCGAGGACGAGCGCGACGACTCCCACGACGAGCAGCACCGCGGTCGTCACCAGGGCCACCCCGGCCCCGCGGGTGACACGGCGAAACGCCGAGGCCGGCATACGTCCGGGGTCGTCGGTCTGTCCGGTCATGGGACGCTCGTTCTCGGGCTGCCGAGGTCGATCAGCCGCGCGAACGGCCGGTTCGACGGACGGCGAAGGCGCCGGAGCCGGCCGCCGCCACCAGGGCGAAGCCGCCCACGGCGAGGAGCATGCCGTTGGTGTTCGTCGTGCCGCTCAGGCCGCCGCCGGTGTGCATGCCGCCGGCGGGGGCGACGTGCAGCGCCCCGCAGAGCGCCGGGTCGGTGGCCTCGGTCGGGAGCTTCGGGTCGAGGTCGCTCTTGGTCTTGCCGGAGTACTTGCCGTCGTGGTTGTGGTCGACGCCGTGGATGACGACGACGGACTGGCCCTTCGAAATCGCCTCGGCCACGCCGTCGGAGACCTTGATGCTGCCGCGCTCATAGCTGATGTTGCCGCCGGGTGCGGTGCTGAAGCGGTCGACCGCGAGGCCGCTCTTCGGGCTCGTGTCGCCGGTCTTGGTCAGCGAGACGACGATGTCGCCGTATGCCGGACCGCCCTCGGTCGTGTTGAGGGTGCCGTCGCCGTTGGTGTCGTCCTTGATCGTCGGGCACTCGTGACGGGCCGCCGCTGCGAAGTGGATGTGTGCGGCATGGGGCTGGTTGGGCAGCAGTCCGCTGGCTGCCATCTCGACCTTGATGGTGTTGCCGGTGACCGTCACCTGTGCGGTGCCGGAGCCGGCGACCTCGCTGCCGGGCACCGGCCTGAGGTTGGCGCTGACCCAGCCGTCGGCGGCGAAAGCGGGCCCGATCGCGAGGGCCATGGTGGCAGCGGCAGCGATGCTGGCGCCGGCGATCCGTGTGGTGGTGCGCATGTGCTTCTTCCTCCTTGACGAGGAGACACAGCCGTCCATCGTTCTCTGTTTCAGACGGGGTCGTCGTCGACCGTCTCCGGGCGGGGGTTCGCCGCGCTGCCGAGGTCGGATTGGGTGTCGGCAGTATTTCTTCGCCGGCTCGCCAGGTGGAGGCGTTCCCTCACGTGCCTGCAACGGGCGCGGGATGCGCAGCGGCCTCCCGTGGCGACCCCACCCCGAGCACGGCGTCGACCTCTTCGGGCGTCAGCCGCACCGGACGACCGGTCACCGACGTCATCACGTCGGCCAGCAGGTCGATGTCCTCCATCAGCTCCGGGTCCATCAGCTCGCCGAGCCCCCGGTGCGGGACGGGAGAAGGGGACCGTGTCGACGCCACGGCGCGCTCGTGCGAGGACGCCCTGGGTGGGGGAGGCCCGATCGGCTGCATGACTCGTTCACCACTTGCCACATCAACGGCCGGTTGGCACCCGGAGTCTCGAGTGTCCGGCACCGTCAGGTTACGCAACCACGGCCCGGTGCGTCCCCGGATTCCCCGACATCGTTCCCGGCTGCGTGGTGGCGTGAGGGGACCCGCGTCGTGCGCTGACGGCGAGGGTGGCGCGGCCCGCCGGACGGGGATCGTGGGCGGGCCGCGCCGGCGCCCGGGCGGTGGGGGAACTGCCGAGGCGCGAAGTGCACCCGTCGAGAGGGGACCCAAACGAGTACGTCCGAAATGATCACATGACAAACCCGCCCGTAGGGGCAAAACGACCACCGATGTAAGCGGTTTCTCAGGTGCCCGCGGCCTGGGAGGGAGTCGACTCGACCCGTGGGCGACAGCCGAGAGTCGCTCCTACTGGGCGTTCTCGAGGTCGAGGCGCACGAGGAGGTGCTCGAGCGCCGTCTCGAACTCCTCGTCGGTGTGGTCCTCCGCGAGGGGCTCACGCAGCCGCGCCACGACGGGGAACTCGCTCACGTCCAGCTCCGCGTCACGGTTGGACAGGGTCGCGTCGCCCTCGTCCAGCGGCTCCTCGGCCGGAGCCAGCGGTGCGCCTTGCATCGCGGCCTCGAGCAGCAGGTGCCCGAGCAGGAAGCTGGTGAAGGACCGGTATGCCGCGACGGCCTGTCTCTCCGAGAAGCCGCGCGCCTCCAGCCCGGTGAGGAACGCCTCGACCATGCGCAGGCTGCGCAGGGGCGGTCGGAGCCAGGGCGCGGCGGGGTGACGGGTCGCGATCAGGGGAAAGGCGGCCGGGTGTGCGATGGCCACCCGCCGCACGTTGTGAGCCAGCACCTGGAGGAAGGCCTGCCAGCCGTCGACCGGCTGCAGGTCGACGGCGGCCGGGATCTCGATGGAGTCGACGAGCTCGTCCACGACGGCTTCGAGCAGGTCCTCACGGCCGTTGACGTGGCGGTACAACGCCATGGCCTCGACGTCGAGGGTGGCGCCGAGGCGCCGCATCGTCAGGGCGCTGACGCCCTCGGTGTCGATCAGGCTGATCGCCGTCTCGACGATTCGCGACCGGCTCAAGGGACGCCGTGCTGCTGCTCTCCCTGTCGCGCGGGGCTGTTCGGGTGACGTGATGGTCCGCTCCTCTCCGTTCGCCTCCTGTCTACCTCATCAGCGCGCTCGGCGACTTGCGGCCCTCCGCCGCTCGCCCCCGCCGTCACGTGGGGGTGGCTTGTCGCAGATGTGTCTGACTGCGTATGCGAGGGGTATGGGGCGCACGGACCGCGCACCTCGCGCGCCGCCGGATCGGAAAAGTTCCGCACCGGTGTGAGCCGGAGGAGGGTCGGCGGGTATGGACCTCTTCGTACGGTTTACAACGTAAACTCAAGGGAGTTCCCCATGACAGACAACCTGAGCGCAGCAGCCACAGACTTGTGGCGCTCAGTGGCGCTCTTCGTCCCCAAGTTCGTGGCGTTCCTGGTCATCCTGCTGGTCGGCTGGTTCGTGGCGAAGGCCATCGGCAAGGCAGTCGACAAGGTGCTCGAGCGAGTCGGGTTCGACCGCGCCGTCGAGCGCGGCGGCATCAAGAAGGCGCTCGCCAAGAGCCAGTACGACGCCTCCGGGATCGTCGGGAAGCTCGTGTACTACGCACTGCTGCTCTTCGTGCTGCAGCTCGCCTTCGGCGTCTTCGGGCCCAACCCGATCAGCGACCTCATCACCGGCGTCATCGCGTTCCTGCCGAAGGCGATCGTCGCGATCATCATCATCGTCGTCGCCTCCGCCATCGCCGCTGCCGTGCGTGAGCTCATCAGCAACACCCTCGGCGGCCTGTCCTACGGCAAGGTGCTGGCCAACATCGCCAGCATCTTCATCCTCGGCCTCGGCATCATCGCGGCCCTCAACCAGGTCGGCATCGCCACCACGGTCACCACGCCGGTGCTGATCGCCGTGCTCGCCACGATCGCGGGGATCCTCATCGTCGGTGTCGGCGGCGGACTGGTGCGCCCCATGCAGTCCCGGTGGGAGCAGTACCTCGAGACCATGTCGCAGGAGTCCGGCCGCATCCGGGCGCAGGTTCAGCAGGCACCGAGCGTCGGGCAGCAGGCCCGCGCGGCACGCGATCGCTTCGACGGGTCCCAGCACGGGTCCCAGCGTGGCGAGGTCGGCGAGGAGGTGCCGGCGCCAGTGCAGGCGCAGGCCAACGCCGACTTCTACCACGACCGACCGCTCGGCGGCGCCACCCAGGCGACCGACGTCGACGGCGGCTACGACGCGCGCCACTGACGGCATACCGCATCCCGAGGGCGTACGCCCGTCGCCGAGCCACGCGCTCGCCGACCCCCATCACCCTGCCGGCGCCGCGCCACGGCGTCCCCCAGAGCGGGCCGGCACCGGCAGGGCTGCGGCCCCTCCTCCACGCGAGGGTCCGTCGAGAACCACCCCTGCACGACATGCACGACGTGCACGACCCGACAACTGGTCAACCACGGAAGGAAATCCACGCATGATCACCACCGAGCAGCTGCACAACCTCTCCGGCGCAACGGTCTACGGGCCGGACCAGGAGAAGATCGGCCGGGCCGGTCAGGTCTACCTGGACGACGACACCGGCCGGCCCGAGTGGCTCACCGTCAACACCGGCCTCTTCGGCACCAACGAGTCATTCGTGCCGCTGCGCTCGGCCGAGCTCACGGACGACGGGCTGACCGTGGCCTACCACAAGGACCTCGTCAAGGACGCACCCAACGTCGACCCCGACAACGGCCACCTGGACCGCGACGAGGAGCAGCGACTCTTCCAGCACTACGGGCTCGAGACCACCAGCGCCGCGGTCGAGAGCGACGACCTCGGCACCGGCGAGGAGTCGGTGGTCGGGACAGGCCGCGACTCAGGTCAGACCGTGGGCACCGACACCTCGGGACCCGCGACCGACGACGCCATGACCCGTTCCGAGGAGCAGCTCAACGTCGGCACCGAGACCCGCGAGGCGGGACGGGCCCGGCTGCGCAAGTACGTCGTGACCGAGGAGCAGAACGTCACCGTGCCGGTCACCCGCGAAGAGGTCAAGGTCGAGCGTGAGCCGATCACCGACACCAACCGCGACGCGGCGCTGTCGGGTCCGGACATCTCCGAGGAGGAGCACGAGGTCGTCCTCCACGAGGAGCAGCCCGTCGTCGAGAAGGAAGCGGTCCCCGTCGAGCGCGTCCGTCTGGACACCGAGCAGGTGACCGAGGAGCACAACGTCACCGAGGAGATCCGCAAGGAGCAGATCGACGCCGACGGCGACGGAATCTCCGACCGGCGCCGGTGAACACCGCCGGTCAAGCCGGAGCGGTCCACTGGCTCGCGCGTAGACCTCCAGAAGGGACAGCAGGATGAGCACCACGCCACAGGCCCGGCACGACGACGACGGACGCGACGACAACCTGGAGGAGCGCAGGAACGGGCGCGTCGGCAGCCGGGTCGGCAGGGATGTCGACCCTCGAGCGCACCGCAAGGAGGTCGAGGCTGCCGAGCGGGCCGAGTACGGAGGCGTCAAGGTCGGCGCCGCGTTCTTCGGTTGGCTCAGCGCGACGGGGATGGCCATCATCCTCACCGCGCTGCTCGCCGCCGCTGGGTCGGCCGTCGGTGTCGCTAACGGCACCAACGCGCAGCAGGCGACGAACACCGCGGCCCAGAACTCCGGGACCGTCGGGGTCGTCGGCGCCATCATCCTGGGCGTCATCCTGTTCGTGGCCTACTACTGCGGGGGTTACGTCGCCGGGCGCATGGCCCGCTTCGACGGGGTCAAGCAAGGCGTCGCGGTGTGGCTGTGGGCGCTCGTGGTGGCGGTCGGCATCGCACTGCTCGGTGCACTGCTCGGCAGCAAGTTCAACGTGCTCCAGCAGCTGAACAGCTTTCCTCGAATCCCGGTGAGTGAAGGTGACGTCACCACGGCCGGCCTCATCGCACTGGTCGTCGTCGCGCTCACCAGCCTGCTCGGTGCCGTCGTCGGCGGTCTGGCCGGCACCCGCTACCACCACAAGATCGACCGCGCCGGGTTCGGCGGGTAAGGCAGAAGGCGCGGATGTGCCGGTCGACGAGCGTCGACCACCTGCATCCGCACGGCAGTCCGGAAGGGAGAACACCATGCAGATCGACAAGCAGCAGAT
>JABFXB010000353.1 GCA_013361975.1 Dermatophilaceae bacterium | reverse complement strand
GCGTTCGAGCGCCTGCTGGGCGTGCGTCGGTGGGCGGCGCGGCATGCGCGGCTGCTCACGAGGGGGGCGGCGCTCGTGCTCGCCGTCTACGGGGCACTCCTCGTCACCGGCCAGCTCACCACGTTGACCTTGCGCCTGCAAGGCGCCGGCTAGTTCCGCGTCCCGGGGTTCTCGCCGAAACCCGTTGACGGCGAAGGCGCCCGCTTCTACTCTCTTCTATAAACCATGATGATTGTCTTTAGAATGAGCACAGCATGGCCTCCACGTTCCCGGCATATGCCGCCTCCGACGCACCTCCCGTCGTCGGTCTCGCCGTCGACCTGCAGGGAGTGACCCGGGTCTTCGACGGCGTTCCTGCCATCGCGTCGATCACGCTCGCCATCCCGGTGGGTGAGGTGGTCCTGCTGCGCGGTCACAACGGGTCGGGCAAGTCGACGCTCCTCCGGGTCATCGCCACGGCGCTCTCGCCCACGTACGGCGCGGGTTGCGTTCTCGGGCTGGACCTCCAGCGGGACCGTGCCGGGATCCGCGCACACACCGACCTGCTGGGGCACCAGACCCGGCTGTACGCCGACCTCACCGCCGTGGAGAACCTCAGGTTCACCTGCGGGATCCACGGCCTGCCGACGGCGCGAGTGGGTGAGTGCCTGGAGCGCGTGGGCCTCGGCGAGGTCGGCGGCGTGCGGGTGGCGAGCTTCTCGCAGGGGATGCGCCAACGGCTCGCGCTGGCCCGATGCCTCCTGCGCTCGCCCGCGGTCGTGCTGCTCGACGAGCCGTATGCCGGCCTCGACGCGGACGCGCGGCACATCGTCGACGACCTGCTGGCCGGTGCACGACTCCATGGCACGACCGTGCTGCTCGCGAGCCACGAACCGCCCCCGGCCGGGCTCGTCTCGGCCACGGCCCACCTCGAGAACGGCCGGCTCGTCGGCATGACGAGGGGGCTGTCATGACCGTCGCGCGAGTGGCGTGGACCGTCGGGGTGAAGGACCTCCGCGTCGAGCTGCGCAGCAGGTCCACGATGAGCACGGTGGTGCCGTTCGCGGCCACGATGCTGATCGCCTTCGGGTTCGCGCTCGGCCCCGGCCGCACCCTCCTGCTCCAGACCGCGCCCGGCCTGCTCTGGCTCGCGGCGCTGTTCGCCGCGGTGGAGCTCTTCCACCGCGCCTACCTGGCCGAGTCCGAGGGGGACGCGCTCGAGGGCCTGCTCCTCGCGCCCGTGGACAAGGGCGCGATCTACCTCGGCAAGGCGGCCGCCGCCGCCGTCCAGCTCATGGTGCTGCTGTGCATCACGACGGTCATGGTGGTCGCGCTGTTCGGCCTGCCCCTGGGCGAGCGCCCGGCGCTGCTCCTGCTGACCTTCGTCCTCGGGGTGGTCGGCCTGACCGCCCTCGGCAGCCTGCTCGGACTGCTCGCCGTGCTCGGCCGGACGCGCCGAGCCGCCGTGCCGGTCCTCGTCCTGCCGCTGCTCAGCCCGGTGGTCATCGCGGCCATCCGGGCCACCGACCTGCTGACCCGAGGCGGCAACCACGACGTCGGGGGCTGGCTCGGTCTGCTCGCGGCGTTCGACGCGATCTTCCTGGCCTCGGGGTTCCTCGTCTACGGCCACGTCCTCGAGGACTAGCCGCACCGCCGACGTCGGCGGCGAGCTGCGTGGCCGACACCGGTTTTTCTAAAACAAATTGGTGTTAGTGATAGGGATGTGATGGCATGAGCGCACAGTTCAGCCCCGGCTCGACGTCCTCGATGGTCAGGGAGCCGGTCCGCGGAGGTCCGCGAAGGCGGGTGAAGCGCATCCTCGTCGGCCTGGCCGCGGTGGCGGCCGGGGCGGTGACCGCGTCCCTGCTGGCAGCCAGCCCGTCCTCGCGCCCCACCCTCGAGGTCGTCTCCGCAGCGTCGACCAGCGCCCAGTCCGCCGCCCTCGTGGAGTCCGGACGGCAGACCTTCCGGTTCGACACCTTCGGCGACGAGGCGTTCTGGGGCGGAACGCTCGGCCTGCACAAGGCGATCGCCGGCGCGGCCAACGGTGGGGTCGGCGGCGGCGTCAGCCCGAAGACGGCGCTGGCAGTCGGCCTCAAGGTCGACGTCACCGCGCTTCCGGCAAGCCTGCGCACGGCCCTCGCCGCGGGCCAGGTCAACCTCGACGACCCCGCGACGACGCTCGCCCTGCTGAAGCTCAACTCGGTCGTCGGCGTCAAGGGCATCTTCGACTCGTCCGGCAAGCTCAGCTCGGTCGGCATCGAGTGCGCCCTGTGCCACTCCACCGTCGACAACTCCTTCGCCCCGGGGATCGGCAACCGGCGTGACGGCTGGCCCAACCGCGACCTCAACGTGGGAGCCATCGTCGGGCTGTCGCCGAACCTGCAGCCGGTCGCGAACCTGCTGCACGTCGATGTCGCCACCGTCCACCGCGTGCTCGACTCGTGGGGCCCCGGCAAGTTCGACGCCGAGCTGTTCCTCGACGGCAAGGCCTTCCAGAAGAACGGCGCCTCCGCCGCGACGCTGCTGCCACCGGCCTTCGGGCTCGCCGGCGTCAACCTGCACACCTACACCGGCTGGGGCTCGGTGCCGTACTGGAACGCGTTCGTGGCGGTCCTGGAGATGCACGGCAAGGGCACCTTCTTCGACCCGCGCCTCGACAACGCGGCACAGTTCCCGATCGCGGCGGAGAACAAGTTCGGTCACATCAGCCCGCCCGTCGACCTGGTCACGTCCAAGCTTCCCGGCCTGCACGCGTACCAGCTCTCGCTCGCCGCGCCGAAGCCTCCCCAGGGCACCTTCGACCAGTCGGCCGCGGTGCGTGGTCGCAAGCTCTTCACGGGCCAGGCGCAGTGCTCGACGTGTCACGTGCCACCGCTGTTCACCGAACCGGGCCAGAACCTGCACCCCGGCAGCGACATCGGCATCGACAACTTCCAGGCCGACCGCTCGCCGACGCACATGTACCGCACCACCCCGCTCGCCGGGCTCTGGAGCCACCAGAAGGGCGGGTTCTACCACGACGGCCGCTTCCCGACGCTGCTCTCGGTGGTGCAGCACTACGACTCCACGTTCGGCCTCGGCCTGACGGCGAGCCAGCAGCGCGACCTCGTGCAGTACCTCCTGTCCCTCTAGCCACGACCTCACGGACGGAACGAAGCAATGAAGCTCTCCAACAGGGTGTTGACCAGGGTCGGGACCCGGGGCGCGCAACGAGCCCTCGGCTGGGCCACGCTGGCCTCGCTGGCGGTCACGGTCGTCATGGGCCTGCTCGTCGTTCCACCGGACGCGACCCAGGGTGACGTCCAGCGGCTGATGTACGTGCACGTGCCGGCGGCCTGGCTCGCCTTCATGTCCTTCGGTACCGTGTTCGTCGCCAGCATCGCCTACCTGCGGACCGGGCGGATCCAGTGGGACCGGATCGCCGTCGCCTCGGCCGAGATCGGTGTGCAGTTCTGTGCGCTGACGCTCGTGCTCGGGTCGCTGTGGGGCCAACCGGTGTGGGGCACGTGGTGGACGTGGGACCCGCGCCTGACCACCACCGCGGTGCTCCTGCTCATCTACGTCGGCTACCTCGCCCTGCGCCGGGTCGCGGACAGCCCGACCCGGCGGGCCCGGTGGTCGGCGGTCATCGGCATCGTCGGATTCCTCGACGTGCCCATCGTGCACATGTCGGTCGTCTGGTGGCGTTCGCTCCACCAGGAGGCGACGGTGCTTCGCCCGGGGGCGCCGACCATCGCCGGCAGCATGCTCGCCACGCTGCTCCTCGCCGTGCTCGCGTTCTCGCTGGCATACGCGTACCTCATGGTCGTGCGGCTGCGGGTCGGCCGGGCCGAGGACCGCGCCGCCGGCACCGTCCTGTCCACCCCGACGCCACGGGCACAGACCCCTGCGCGCGTGTCGGCGGTCACCGTCACGAGGAGCTCACGCCATGCATGACTGGGGATTCGTCATCGCGGGGTACGCGGTCACGGCCGCCACGCTGCTGACCTACCGCTGGCGGCTCGCGGTCCGCGCGCGCCGCGCCCACCGCCTCGTCTCGGCCCTCACCGGGCGGCCCCCGTTGGGGGAGCACCGCAGATGAGCACGCTCCCCGCCGCGCCCGCTCCGCGCCGAACCCGGCGCGGGGCGAGGCTCCGGCTCCTCGTCTGCCTCGGCATCATCGTGGCCGCCCTCGGCTGGGTCAGCGCGCGGGGACTCACCGGAAGCCTCGTCTACTACCTGGCGCCCACCGACCTCGTCACGCGACACGAAGCCGATCCCGGCCAGCGTGTGCGCCTGGGCGGGTACGTCGTGCCGGGCAGCGTCGAGCGCGCCGGGTCGGACCTGAGGTTCACCGTCACCGACGGAACCGACTCCATCGGCGTCGTGAGCACCGGGCCGGTGCCCGAGCTCTTCCGGGCCGGCCAGGGCGTCGTCCTCGAGGGCGAGCTCGGGCCCGACCACGCCTTCCACTCCGACACGCTGCTGGTCAAGCACAACGGTGAGTACCAGCCGCCGGCCCCCGGTCAGCGCCCGCCGAGCGACGCCGACCTCGACGCGGCAGGCTGACCATGGGCCGCCTCGGTGAGCTCGGCCTGGTGCTCGCACTGGCACTCTCGGCGTACGGCCTGGTCGCCGCCGCGGTCGGCGGCCGCACCGGACGGCCGGTCCTCGTCGAGAGCGCGCGCCGCACGGCGCTGCCGCTGCTGGCCACCCTCGTGACGGTCAACGCCGCCATGCTGCTCGCCCTGCTGCAGGACGACTTCACCCTCCGCTACGTCGCCGAGAACTCCTCCCGCGCGACCCCCACCTTCTTCAAGGTCCTCTCGCTGTGGGCGGCCGACGACGGCTCGCTGCTGCTCTGGAACCTCATCCTGGCCGGCTACCTCGCGGCCGTCGCGCTGCGCTTCCGCCGGGAGCGCCCGACCACCTTCCCGTACGCGTTGAGTGTGCTCTACGCGGTGCAGCTGTTCTACGTCGTCCTCGTCAACGGCCCCTCCCGGCCGTTCGCGACCGTGCCCGACGTCGCAACCGTGGCGGGCGCGGGCACTGCGCTGCTCGACGGGCGTGGCCCGGCGCCGCTGCTGCAGAACCACCCGCTCATGGCCGTCCACCCGCCGTTCCTCTACCTGGGCTTCATCGGCTTCACGGTCCCGTTCGCCTTCGGGATCGCGGCCCTGGTCGTGGGCAACGGCTCGGACCGCTGGGCTGCGCTCACCCGCCGCTGGACCCTCGCCGTGTGGTGCTTCCTCACCGTCGGGCTGCTCCTGGGCGCCCTGTGGTCCTACTCCGTGCTCGGTTGGGGCGGCTACTGGGCGTGGGACCCCGTCGAGAACGTCGCCCTGCTGCCGTGGCTCGTCTCGACCGCCTTCCTGCACTCTGCGATGCTCCAGGAGCGGCGCGGCATGGCCCGGCTGTGGAACGTCGTGCTGGTGGTCGCCGCGTTCGCCCTGATGACCTTCGGCACCTTCCTCACGCGGGGCAACGTGCTGTCCTCGATCCACGCCTTCGCGCAGTCGGGCGTCGGGCCGGCATACCTCGTCTTCCTGGCGCTCGTCCTGCTCGTCGGCTTCGGGCTCGTGGCCTGGCGATTGCCGACGCTGCGCAGCGCGCCGGCAATCGACTCGACGCTGTCCCGGGAGGCGGCGTTCGTGGGCAACAACGTGCTGCTCCTCGCCGCCGCGGCGATCATCCTCGTGGGCACGGTGTTCCCGCTCGTCGTGGAGGCGACGACGAACCGGCAGACGACCGTCGGCGCGCCGTACTTCCGCAGCGCCCTCGCCCCGGTGTTCCTGCTCCTGCTCCTGCTCGTCGGCACGGCGCCCCTGCTGCCGTGGCGGGCGGCGAACCGGTCTCGTGCCCTGCGGCGCCTGCGGGTTCCCGCCGCAGCCGCAGCGCTGGTGATGGCAGGCTCCGCGGTCGCCGGCGACGACAAGCCGTCGGCGCTGCTCGGCTTCGGCCTCGGCACGCTCGTGGTCGTCGCCAACGGCCAGGAGATCCTCACCGGCATCGTCGTTGGGCGCCGGTCCGACCGCCGAGGCGCCGTGGCCGCGCTGCGCCGGGGGCGGCGTCGCTACGCGGGGCTCGCGGCACACATCGGCCTGGGCCTGCTGGCGATCGGGATCACGGCCTCGTCCAGCTTCGCGCAGCAGAGCGAGCTGACCCTGGCCGCCGGCCACAGCGCGAGCTTCGCCGGGTACGACGTGCGCTACGAGGGACTGACGACGGCGCAGGAGCCCCAGCGGACCGTCCTCACCGCAGCCCTGAGCGTTCGCGGCACCGGCTCGGACGACGCCTCCGTTCTCCTCGACCCCCGCCTCAACCTCTACCCGGCCGCGTCGGAACCCATCGGGTCGCCGGCCATCCTGCACGGCCCGGTGTGGGACCTGTACGCGTCGGTGATCGGCCTCCAGGACAGCGGGCGGTCGGCGACCTTCCGGCTCTACCACAACCCCGGCGTCGGCCTGCTGTGGCTGGGCGGGGCGCTCATGGCACTGGCCGGGGCGGCAGCGACCTGGCCGGTCCGACGTCGCCCCGGCCGGCCCGGCCCCACCCGTCGGGTTCGGGTCCGCAGCCGCACCAAGCGACCCGACAGGCGCCGGACCGCCGGCCCGACCCCGCGTCCTGACCGGCAGCCCGCTCACCCCGTCGTCCGGACGGGAGCACCCTGATGTCCCGCACCGGCCGGCGCGCGGCCCTGTTGTCCGTGGTCGTCGTCGCGGTCCTCGGGATCGTCGCCCTGCTGGCCTCCGGTCTCGCCCATGACCCCAAGGCCATCGCCTCGCCGCTCGTCGGACGCGCGGCCCCCGACTTCCGGCTCGAGGGGATCCACGGGTCGCCGGTCCAGCTCTCCCACCTCAAGGGCCAGGTGGTCGTCGTCAACTTCTGGGCCTCCTGGTGCGCCGAGTGTCGCACGGAGCAGCAGGCGCTGAACCAGACGTGGTCTGACTTCCGCGACTCGGGCGTCGTCGTCCTCGGGGTGAACTTCCAGGACCAGCGCGCCGACGCCGAGGCGTACCTCGCCTCGTCGGCGGTGACCTATCCCAACGTCGAGGACACCGAGTCGCGCACGGCCCTCGCCTACGGGCTCCGAGGCGTTCCCGAGACCTTCGTCGTCGACCGCGACGGGCACATCGTCGACCGGGTCATCGGACCGGTGGACGCCGGTCGGCTCGGCGCCACCCTCAACACCCTCACGCACAGGGGGACCCCATGACCAGCAGCCCCGCACCCGCTCGACCCGAGCGTCGCGCCCGCCAGGGCACCCGCTCTGGCGCCCACCCCGGCCCTCGGCCGCGACTGCTCGGGCCGGGCGCCCTCGTCGCCCTGGCCATCGTCGTCGCGCTGCTCTCCCTGGCCGCCGTGGCGGTCCGCGGGGCGAACAAACCGCTGAGCCGGGCGGAGCAGGCCCAGCAGATCGCGGCCGAGCTGCGCTGCCCCGTGTGCCAGGACCTCTCGGCGGCGGACTCGCCGGCACCGCTGGCCCGGCAGATGCGCCAGCAGATCTCCGAGGGGTTGGCGGCGGGCGACTCCCCGGCCGCCATCGAGGACCGCTTCGTCGCCGCGTACGGCGAGACCGTGCTCCTGCGGCCGCCGAGCTCGGGCCCGGGACGGCTGGCGTATGCCGTGCCCCTCCTGGCGCTCGTGGGCGCCGTCGCCGCCGGTGCGGCGACCCTGCGGGTCTGGCGCCGCCGGTCGACGCAGCCGGTGCCGGAGCGGGCACCGCTCGCCGCAGGCGACCGGTCCCGGGTCGAGGCCGCCCTCGACCGATGGTCGGAGGAGGAGTGAGATGACCGTCGCTCTCGTCACCGCCGCACTCGTGGCTCTCTCGGTGCTCGTCATCCTGCGGCCCCTCGCCCTCGGGCGGGCGCGGCCGCTGACGCCGGCGGGGCCGGCCGACGAGGCGCGCGACCGGCTCCTGCGCCAGCTCCGCGACCTCGACGAGGATCTCGCCTCCGACAAGCTCGACGCGGCGGACCACGCCCGCCTGCGCGCACCGGTGGAGCGTGCGGCCGCCGAGGTCCTGCACGAGCTGTCCGTGGGTGCGGCCGCGCAGGCGCGACGTGCCGGACGCGGCCCCACCTCGGGTCCCGATGGGAGTCCCGATCGGAGTCCCCATCGCAGTGCCGATCACATCGGATCAGAGCCCGGGGGGCAGCGAGAGCGTCCGCGCGGCACGCGACGGCGAGCCTGGCTCGTGGGGCTGGGGGCCGGGGCGGCCGTGGCCGTGGGCGTCGGTGCCCTGCTCGTCACCTCGACGGCGCCGCGTGCGCCGGGGGAGACGATCACCGGCGACGCGGCGACGGGTGGCCCGCAGC
>JABFXB010000034.1 GCA_013361975.1 Dermatophilaceae bacterium | reverse complement strand
CATCACCATGTCGGCGCCCTCGGCGATGTCGAGGTCGATCTCGCGCAGCGACTCGACGATGTTCGCGGGGTCCTGCTGGTAGGTGCGGCGGTCGCCCTGGAGGCTCGACTGGACGGCCTCGCGGAAAGGCCCGAAGAACGCGGAGGCGTACTTCGCGGCATACGCGAGGACGACCGTGTCGGTGAGGCCCTCGGCGTCGAGCGCCTCGCGGATGACAGCGACCTGGCCGTCCATCATCCCGCTGGGCGCGACGACGTGGGCGCCGGCGCGGGCCTGCGCGACCGCCATCTGCGCGTACAGCTCGTTGGTGGCGTCGTTGTCGACCCGACCTCGCTCGTCGAGAACGCCGCAGTGGCCGTGGTCGGTGAACTCGTCGAGGCACGTGTCGGCCATGACGACGAGGTCGTCACCGACGGCATCGCGCACGGCGCGCAGCGCGACGTTGAGGATGCCGTCGGGGTCGATCGCCCCGGAGCCGGTGGCGTCCTTCTCGAGCGGCACGCCGAAGAGCATGATGCCGCCGAGACCCTTGGCCACGCACTGGCGGGCGACGTCGACGACCGTCTCGAGGGTGTGCTGCTGCACCCCGGGCATGCTCTCGATCGCGCGGGGCTCGGTCAGGCCCTCCCCCACGAAGACGGGGAGCACGAGGTCGCGCGGGTGCAGCCGGGTCTCGGCCACGAGGGACCGCAGGACGGCGTTCTGGCGGAGCCGACGAGGACGCTCGATCATCGGCGGCCCGTCAGCGGGCGCGGCGGCGCGAGGCCGGGCGCTTGTCGCTGGGTCGCTGGACGGGCTGGCCGGCCTCGGCGGCGGCGACCGCGAGTCCGACCCCGTGCCCGGCCAAGGCGTCGACGAGGCTGAGCGCCGACGCCTCGGGCGCGAGCACGTCGACACGCAGACCGTGCTCCTGCGCGGTCTTGGCCGTGGCCGGCCCGATGCAGGCGACCACCGTTGCCGCATGGGGCTTTCCGGCGATGCCGACGAGGTTGCGGACTGTCGAGCTGGAGGTGAAGACGACCGCGTCGTAGTCGCCGCCCTTGATCGCGTCGCGGATGGAGGCGGCCGGCGGGGCGGCGCGCACCGTGCGGTAGGCGGTGACGTCGTCGACCTCCCAGCCCATCTCACGCAGACCGGCGACCAGGGTCTCGGTGGCGATGTCGGCACGCGGGAGCAGCACGCGGTTGATCGGGTCGAGCACCTCGTCGAACTCGGGCCACACCTCGAGCAGGCCCGCGGCAGAGTGCTCGCCGCTGGGCACCAGGTCGGGGTTGATGCCCCACTCGCGGAGCGCGTCGGCGGTCACGCCACCCACGGCGGCCACCTTGAGACCCGCGAAGGCGCGGGCGTCGAGCCCGAACTCCTCGAAGCGCTCACGGACGGCGCGCACAGCGTTGACCGAGGTGAAGCCGATCCACTCGTAGCGGCCGGTGACGAGGCCCTTGACGGCCTTCTCCATCTGCTGGGGCGTGCGCGGCGGCTCGACCGAGATGGTCGGAACGACGTCGGCGGTGGCGCCGTAGGCGGCGAGGCGCTCGACCATCGGGCCGGCCTGGGCCTGGGTGCGCGGCACGAGCACCTTCCAGCCGAAGAGCGGCTTGTTCTCGAACCACGCGAACTCCTCGCGGAGGCCGACATTCGGTGACACGACGGCGAGCGAGACCTCGAGGGGCTGCTTGCCGGCGAAGACGGAGTCGGCCTCGCCCAGGGTCGTCGCGACCGACGACTGGCGCACGGTGGTGCCGTGGGCCGACATGACCACGAGGGCCTCGGCCGGACGGCCGGCGGCCAGCAGCGCGGCGAGCGCGGCCCGGATGCCGTCGGTGCCGCCGAGCAGCACGAGCGAGTCGTCGTCGGCGGTGTAGGCCGACCAGTCGACGCTCGAGCGGTCGACGCCGACGACGTGGACGGCACCGGTCGACTTCGACGTCAGCGGCACACCGGCATACGTGGGCCCAGCGGTCAGCGCGGAGACTCCCGGCACGATGTCGAAGGTGATGCCGGCCTTGCGGCAGGCGCGCACCTCCTCGACGAGGCCGTTGAAGGTCGCCGGGTCGCCGTCCATGAGGCGCACGACGAGGCCGTTCGGGCCGACCGACTTCGCGGCCTTGACGACGAGCTTGGCGCGCACGGCATGGGTCAGCTCCTGGCCCTGCTCGCCGAGACCGGCGTCGACGATCTCGACGTCGGGACGGGCGTGCTGGAGCACGACGTCGTCGCGGGCGATCCGGTCGGTGACGACGACGTCGGCGGCGGCGAGCAGGTCGCGACCACGCAGCGTCATCAGGCCGGGGTCACCGGGTCCGGACCCGACGAAGGCGACGCGAGCAGGGGTCGTCGCGTGGGTGGGAGTCGAGACCGTCTGCTCTGACGGCTGGCGGGAAGGAGTCACGAAACTTGCTCCGGTTGGTGTGGGGCGGGGTCTGGTGCGGGTCCAGCTGACGGTGGGAGCTGGAGGTCGGCGGCGCCGTCCTCCAGGAGGATGCGCGCGAGCCGGGCGCCGAGGGCCTCGGGCTCGTCGTAGCGCCCGACGAGCGAGCGGCGCAGCTCGACGGAGCCGTCCTCGCTGCCGACGAAGGCGCGCAGCGACAGCTCCAGGCCGTCGTCACCCTCGGCGACCTCGGCGAGCGCGCCGATGGGGGCGGTGCACCCGGCTTCGAGCGCCGCGAGCAGCGACCGCTCGGCGAGCACGCAGGCGCGGGTGTCGGCGTCGTCGAGCACCGAGACCGCCGCGACGACGTCGGCCCGGTCGGCCCGGCACTCCACGGCGAGCGCACCCTGCCCGGGTGCTGGGAGCACCTGGATCGGGTCGATGACCTCGGTCGCCTCGTCGAGACGGTCGAGCCGGGACAGGCCGGCACGAGCGAGAACGACGGCGTCGAGCTTGCCGGAAGTGACGAATCCGATTCTCGTGTCGACGTTTCCGCGGATGGGCCGGATGTCGAGCCCGAGACCGAGCGCGGCGAGCTGGGCGGTGCGCCGCGGCGAGCCGGTGCCGACGACCGAGCCGGTGGGCAGCTCGCCGAGGGTGAGCCCGTCACGCGCGACGAGCACGTCACGGCTGTCCTCGCGCACCGGAACGGCGGCGACGACGAGTCCGGGCTCGGGCGCGGTGGGGAGGTCCTTGAGCGAGTGCACCGCGACGTCGATGCGACCGTCGAGCAGGGCGTGGCGGATCGCGGCCGCGAAGACGCCGGTGCCTCCGATCGCGGTGAGCAGCTCGCCCGAGACGTCACCCTCGGTCGTGATCTCGACGATCTCGACGTCGTGGCCGGCCTCGCGCAGCCGGTCGGCCACCCAGCCCGACTGGGTGGTGGCGAGGGCGGAGCGGCGGGTGCCGAGACGCAGCGCGGTCATGACTGCCCCCGCTTCGGTGGGGTCGACACGTTGGCGACGTCCTTGGGCTCGAGGTCGAACAGCTCACGAAGGGCTGCGGCGTAGTCATCTCCGCTGCCCTCCATCGCGAACTCCTTCACACGCTTGGTGGGCGTGTGGAGCAGCTTCCCGACGATGCGGTGCACGGCGCGACCCACCTCGGCGCGCGTGGTCTCGTCGAGACCGGGCAGGCGCTGGTCCAGGCGGTCCATCTCGGTCGCGACGAGGTCGGCCGCCCGAGCGCGGAGCGCGGCCACGGTGGGCGCCACGGACTTCTCCATTCGGCGGGTGAGGTAGTCGGCGACCTCGCCGGTGACGAGGTCACGCACTCGCACCACCTCGGTGGTGTCGGCGCGGCCCTCGAGCAGCAGCCCGAGCGCCTGCAGGTCGATGAGCGTGACGCCGGGGACCGGCCGCTGCCACGTCTCGACCGGCTCGACGTCGCGCGGCAGGGCGAGGTCGACGACGACCTGCGGGCGACCGCCGCGACGGGCGGCACCGGCTGCGAGCAGGTCGGCCGTGATCACGTGGCCGACGGCTCCGGTGCAGGTGACGACGAGGTCGCTCTCGGCGACGACGTCGCTGAGGTGGCTCCACTGGCGTGGCCTACCCGAAGTGGCCTCGGCGAGACGTTCGGCGCGCTCGGGGGTGCGGTTGACGATGGAGAGCGACCGGACGCCGGCGCGGGCGGCCGTCGCCGCTGCGAGGCCACTCATGCCGCCAGCCCCGATGACGGCCGCGGACACGCCCTCGAGCGGGCCGAGCACGTCGGCCGCCTCCTCGAGCGCGATCTGCACGAGCGAGACGCTGTGCTGGTCGATGTCGGTGTCGGTGTGGGCCCGCTTGCCCACCCGGAGCGCGCGCTGGAAGAGCGAGTTGAGCGTCTCACCCACCTGGCCGCGGTCCTGGGCACCGGCGAGCGCGTCGCGCATCTGCCCGAGGACCTGCGCCTCGCCCACGGCCATCGAGTCGAGGCCGCAGGCGACGGTGAACGCGTGGGCGACCGCCGCGTCGTCGTAGCGGACGTAGAGGTGGTCGGCGAGCGCCTCGGCGCGAGCGGCGAGGGCGTCGGAGGGGTCGCCCGGCGGCACCTCGGCCGGGCCGCGTACGCCTTCGGGCTCCTCTATGCCGGCGGCGAGGGCGAGCGCCTCGCCGATGGCGGCGACGGCCGGGTGGAAGGCCGGCACCGACGCGTACACCTCGAGCCGGTTGCAGGTGGAGAGCACGACGGCCTCGGTGGCCGTGGCCGAGCCGAGCACCGACGACGCGATGGCGGCGGCGCGGTCGGGACGCTCGGAGAGCGCCTCGAGCACCGAGAGCGGCGCAGTGTGGTGCGAGAGTCCGATGACGAGGAGGCTCACGGGGCGACCACCGCCGTCCTGAGGTCGCCGGCCGCGAGCGACTTGCGCTGCGCGTGGAAGGCGAGGATCTGCAGCTCGGTGGACAGGTCGACCCGCCGCACGTCGACGCCGTCGGGCACCGAGAGCACCGCGGGCGCGAAGTTGAGGATCGAGCTGATGCCGGCGCCCACGAGGGCGTCGCAGACAGCCTGCGCGGCAGGCGCCGGCGTCGCGATGACGCCGATGGCGATGGGGTCGACCTGATGGTGGTCGACGAGCTCGCGCAGCGGCCGGATGCGCACCCCGACGACGCGCTCGTCGGCGAGCGCCGGGTCGTCGTCGTAGAGACCCACGATGCGGAAACCCTTGGTGACGAAGCCGGAGTAGGAGGCGAGCGCGTGCCCCAGGTTTCCCATGCCGACGATCGCGACGGGCCAGTCCTCGGTCAGGCCCAGCGCCCTGGAGATCTCGAGGGCGAGCGTCTCGACGTCGTAGCCGACGCCGCGCACGCCGTAGGAGCCGAGGTGGCTGAGGTCCTTGCGCAGCTGCGCGGAGCGCACTCCGACCTCGGCGGCGAGCTCTTCGGACGAGACCGACAGGACGCCGTCCTCAGCGAGGCGCGAGAGCGTCCGAAGGTACTCTGGAAGCCGCGCGACGGTCGCGTCGGGGATCTCTCGACGCAGTGCAGGGTCGGCGGACACGCTTGCTCACCGGCTCCTCTCAGCGAGGCGTTCGGGTCGGGGCCGAGCCGAACGCGGAGCACGTGGGGACCTGTTCAGGCTAGACGTTTGTGAAGCCATGCACAAAGTTGACTTTCGGGGGCCTACCACGGCATGGGACGCGCCCTCGAGGCAGGTCGGCGTCCGTGGCCCCGACCACCCGCCCCGGTTCAGCGCAGGGCCGCGCGCAGCCTGCCCTCGTCGACCCGCCAGAAGTCGTGACGCCGCCCGTCGACGAAGGTCACGGGGATCTGCTCCGCGTAGCGGCGCAGAAGCTCGGGGTCGTCGTCGATCGACCGCTCGGACCAGGCCACGCCCAGCTCGGTGGCCACTCGGGCGACGACCTCGCGAGCCTCTTCGCACAGGTGGCAGCCGGGGCGTCCGAGCAGGACCACCCGCGGCGCGCCCTCGGCACCGGGCTGCTGGATCGTCATGGGTCCACTGTAGGCGCGCACGGTCCGGCTCGGAGGGCGATCGACGCCTGACGGGACGGGTGGGGCGAGGGCGTACTCCTGAGTAGGTCGTCCGCCACAAATGCTGATCGATCTCCCAGATGGGGCCTGCTTCCGCCAGACTGTCCCCAATGCGCTCGAACAGGACGTCGGCCCGCCGACCCGCCCCTGTCTCCGCGCCGCGGACGGTCCCGGCGATGGGGTCGGTGACGCCTGCCCTCATCCCGTCACTCGCCCCGTCACTCGGCCCGTCACTCGCACCGGCACTGCCGACGTGGCGTGCCGCCCTCGACGCGCTGTGGGCCTCGCTCGCCAACGACAGCGCCGCGCACGTCGACGTCGGCCCGACACCTCCGGGCCCGGCCGGCCCCCGGCGGCTGCACCCGGAGCGCGACGCCGCCGAGCAGTCCCGCATCGCGGCGCTCGTAGAGCTGGCCCAGGGCGGCGACAAGGAGGCCTTCGCCCAGCTCTACGACAGCTATGTCGACACGGTCTTCCGCTACGTGCTCGTACGCGTCGCCAACCGGTCGCTCGCGGAGGACCTCACGTCCGAGACCTTTCTTCGGGCCATGCGCCGCATCGACTCCTTCAGCTGGCAGGGCAAGGACATCGCGGCCTGGTTCGTCACCATCGCCCGCAACCTCATCGCCGACCACGTGAAGTCCGCGAAGTTCCGCTTCGAGGTCGCGACGGCCGACATGCGCGACGCCGACGAACGGGTCGACGCCCCCGACGCCGAGGTGCTCACCCGGCTGCGCGACGAGCGGCTCGTCGAGGCGATCAAGGGTCTCGGCCCCGACCAGGCCGAGTGCATCACGCTCCGCTTCCTCCAGGGCCTCAGCCTGGCCGACACCGCCAAGGTCATCGGCAAGTCCGAGGGCGCGGTCAAGCAGCTGCAGCTGCGGGCCACCCGAGCCCTGCGCAAGGCGCTCGAAGGAGTCGAGCTGTGAACCCCGTAACCCCGCTGCCACCCGCGTCGTTCTCACGGCGTAGGGACGGTGCGTGTGGGCCCGGACCGACGCTCGGCGCCCCGACCGGCGCGACCGTGGATCGCGTGGACGCAGGCGGCTCCATGGCAGCGACGAAGGTGCTGGGGTCCCTGACGAACAACCTGCACCACCCACCCCTCGCCGTATGCCGTCCCGTGGCGCGCCGTTGCACCGCCGGGCGGGTGCCGGGACCCCCGACGCCCTGACGGGCGACTCCGGCTCACCAGCAGACAAGCCACACCAGCCACCAGCAGACGACCGACGAAGGAGGGGACATGGACCTCGGTGCCAACGCCGACGGCGAGCTGCTGCAGCGCGCCCTCGACGGCGAGCGGATCTCCGACCCCGGCATCCTCGAGCTCGTCGCAGTGCTCCACGCCGTCCAGTCGGTCGACCAGGCCGGGCTGGCGCCTCGGGCCGAGTTCGTCTCGGACCTGCGCGCCAGGCTCCTCGCCGACGACGCGACGGCAGTCGTCCCGATCGTGCCCCTCATCCCGACGGACGACGACACCGACACGGGCCGCGAGCCCTCTTCCGCGGAGAGCTCGACCGAGAGATCCGGCGACGGACCGGCCGCGCCCGGAGGTCCCGGGCAGGGCGGCACCGTGTCGGTGCTGCGTGTCGCCGCGCGGCCGCTCAAGTTCCTCGCGGCGGCGGCCGCGGCCGTCCTGGTCCTCGGCGGCGCCCTCGGCTTCGCGTCGAGGTCCGCGGTCCCCGGCGACGCCCTCTACGGCGTCAAGCAGCTCCTCGACCGTGCGGCCGTGCAGCTCGCGGGCTCGCGCTACGACCAGGGCCTCACCTACCTGGCCCAGGCCCAGGAGCACATCGGCGAGGCGCGCAGCCTGATCGACCGCGGCCAGCCCTCGACGCACGACCTCGACACGGCCTACGACTCCGCCGCCGACGCCACCAGACGCGCGCAGACGATCCTGGTCGAGGTCTACCGGAGCGAGGGCCGGGCCGACGCCCTGTCCGAGCTGTCCGACTTCTACACCCGGGCGATCCCGCAGGTCGACGCGATGCGACCGCGCGTGCCGGCCGGGTCCCTGCCCGCGTGGCAGCGGCTGCGAGACCTGCTCGGCGCGGGTCAGGTGGCCACGCTGCGCGACCTCGCCGCGTGCACCGTGTGCGGTGACCGCGCCGACCAGGCCAAGCAGCTGCTCAGCGCCATGACGACCGCGCGCCCGAGCAGCTCAGCCACGCCACGCCCGTCGAGCACGGCGCCCCCGCCCTCCGCGTCGCTCCCCCGGCCCCAGCTGCCGTCCGCGCCGCTCCCCGGTGGTGGCCTCCCGACCGCCCCGCTCCCCTCGGTGCCGGTCCCCGGCGGTGGGGTGGGCGTCACCGGGGGCGTCACCCTGCCCGGCGGCACGATCAACCTGCCCGGCGCCGGCGTCAACAGCACGTCGGGCGGCCTCGGCGGGGGTGGCGTCACGCTGCC
>JABFXB010000340.1 GCA_013361975.1 Dermatophilaceae bacterium | reverse complement strand
CCGCTGAGGCGCTGGGACTCCTTCCACGTGCCCCACGCCGCGGCGACGGCCTTCTGCGAGGCCGGCACGGCAGTCTCGGCAGCGACCTTGGCGTTGACGGCCTGAGCGGCAGCACCGGTCTGGCCCAGCGTGTCCGGCCCGCAGGCGGGCGCCGTCGCGACGCCCTCGGTGAGCGGCACCTGGTTGGGCAGCGCCGTGAACGGCGTGAAGTCCGGCGTGGACTGGAACGCGTCGAACATCGGCGAGGCCGCAGCGACCTTCTGGTTCAACGGCTGCGCACCGAGGATCTGCTCGATGGTGCGGATCATCGAGATCTGCGAGTAGTAGGTGCTGACGACCTTGCCGTGCGCGGCATACGGGCTGATGACCTGGATCGGCGCGCGGTGCCCGTCGACGTGGTCGGCGCCGTTCTGGCTGTCGTCCTCGACGACGAAGATCGCCGAGTCCTTCCAGTACGCGCTGTGCGAGATCTCGTCGACGATCCGGCCGACCGCGAGGTCGCCGTCGGCGACCTGGGCGCGGGCGTCCGGGGCCCCGCCGGTGTGGTCGCTCGAGAGCCACATCATGTTGAGGTTGGCAGGGCCGTTCTTCTCGAACTCCTGCTTCCAGATCTGGTGGCGGTAGATGTCGGGGATGTTCGAGTCGAACATCGGCGAGTCGTGGTTGGCGATGGCGTTGAGCGACGGGATCGGCGACTGCACGTTGAGGCGCAGCGACGGGTCGACGAGCTGGGCGGGGTCGCCACCGTGCTCGACGTCCTTCGTGGCGCAGTAGTACTTCTGCCACGTCGCACCGGCCGGCTTGTTCTCCCAGGCCATGAACTCACCGAAGTTGCGGGCGGTCTTGCCGGCCGCCTGCGCCGCCGTCCAGAGGAAGCCCGACCGCTGGTGACCGAGGACGTCGTCCTCGGTGTCGTAGCTGCGGGTGTACTCCCCCGCGCTCGACTCGGTGTACTCCGGGTTGTCGCCCTGCATGAGCCAGTTGTGGCCCTCGGCCGAGTTGGTGCCCACGTCGTAGGTGTTGTCGTAGAGGCCGAACTGCCGGGCCAGCGCGTGCTGGTTCGGCGTCACCGTCTGGCCGAACTGGGCCAGCGAGGCGTCGCCGTTGCCGCGTGTGTCGTCGCCGTACACCTGGTCGTAGGTGCGGTTCTCCTTGACGAGGACGAAGACGTGCTTGATGGTCGACGGGTCCCCGATGCGCTTGGGGACCGGGACGGCCTTCTGCTTGTTGCCCGTGGCCACCTTCACGTCGGTGTCGCTGTCGCCCCAGCCGTTCTGGGCGAAGACGGTCGCGCTGGTCTCGGCGATCTGCTCGTCGCTCGGCAGCGTGAAGCGGGTCAGCGACGCCGTCGTGCCGTGGGTGCCGTGCCCGGTCGCCGGGGTGGTGCCCGGGCCCTGCTTGAAGGTGATCAGCGGCCCGCGCGCGTCGATGCCGCGGGTGTTGGTGACGACGACCTGCCCGCCGGCATACGCGAGCTCCGTCGGGTAGTAGTCGGTCGGGAGGAGCCCGATGAAGTTCACCGGCTCCTGCGGGTCGCCGTGGTAGCGGTAGACGGCCACCGCGTTGGCGCGGCCGAGCGTGACGAGCAGGTGCCCGTCGGGCGTCAGGGTCACGCCGTTGGGCTGGTACCCCACGTCCGAGCCCTTCCAGGGCTGGGTGCTGATCGTCTGGACGACCTTGTCCGAGCCGGTGTCGACCACGGAGACGGAGTCGTCGAAGGTGTTCGTGACGAACAGCGCCTTGCCGGCAGCGTGCATCGCCGTCGGGTGCAGCCCGACCGCGATCGAGCGCACCTGCGCCGCGGGGTTGCTCGTGTCGATGACGCTGAGGGTGCCGGTCGTCGCGGTGCCGAGGCGCGCGTCGGCCGGGACCTCCGTGCCGTACGAGTTGATCGTCGTCTCGCCCGGCTGGGCGGCCCGGCCGCCCTCGTTGCTGACGTAGAGCTTGTCGCCGACGAAGGCCAGCTGACGCGGGGCGGTGCCCACGGTCCAGCTCTGGCTGATCGTGCCGGCCACAGGGTCGATGAGCACGACGCGGTTCTGGCCGTTGACGGCGGCGTAGAGCTTCGAGCCGTCGGGTGAGAAGACGGCCTTGCCGGTCAGGGCCTTGGCGCCGTTGACCGCGGGGATGTCGACCTTCGTGGCGGTCCCGAGCGTGCCGTCGGGGTTGACGGCATACCGGGTGAGGCCGGTCGCCTGCGGCACCCAGAGGAACTTCCCGTCCGGGGAGTAGGTCGGCCCCTCCTGGCCCACGGTGTTGTCGGACACCCTCTGGTTCGCCGAGGCGGCGCTGCCGACCGTCCAGATCAGCTTGTAGGTCTGCAGGTCGAAGACCTGCACCGAGATCGAGCGGTCGTTGCTCGTCGCCGCGAGGTAGCGACCGTCGGCGCTCACGGTGGATCCCATGAACTTGCCCAGCTGGGTGAGGAGGCGGTCGCCGATCGGCTTGACCACCTGGTTGTCGGAGACCTGGATCCCGTTGCTGTACTCGGTGCCGACCTGCTGGTCGCCGAAGCCGACGGTGCTCGCGAAGGCCTCGACGGCGGAGCCTGCGACGACCAGGGCGGCCGTGGAGGCGAGGACGATGCGGGCGCGACGGCCGCGCACGAGCGCCGAGGCGCCCTGCCGGGAGTCATCCCGGCGTTGTCTCGTGACATGCATGTGCGTGCTTATCCCTTCGGGGTGGGGTCGAGCAGGTCGACAAGGCCGTCGATCTGCCACAGCGGGTTCGGTGCGTCGCCGCGGGGGGTCCTGACGGTGAAGCTGCCGTTGACCTCCTTGGGTCCGTCACCGTCGGCGACGTACCGCCCGTCGGCGGTCACGTCGAGCTGGTAGATGGCGGTGCCGACCGCCGAGGCGCCGGGCAGGTGCCAGCTGACGACGCAGCGCCAGTCCGCGCCCGGTCCGCCGTCCTCCACCCGGTTGCCGCCCTTGTCGCACGCCGCCGTGGCGGCCAGCTGCGACTCGGTCACGTCGGTCCGGTGCAGCTCGGCGGTCTGGAGCCGGTAGAGGTGCGCGAACGAAGTGGCCACCGACGCCTCGAGCTTCGGCCTGTCGATGCCGGTCCCCTTCGCGGGAGTGGCCACGCCGACGAGGAGGCACGAGACGGCGAGGATGCCGCACAGGGGCGCGGCTGCCGCCAGCGCGCGGCGACCCGACCCGTCGTACGAGAGGTCGGTGAAGTCGCGGCGCAGGAACAGCCGGTACGCCGTCACGGTGGCCGTGGCTGCCCAGAGGAGGCTCACGCCCAGCCCCAGGAGCGCCGGCCCCGTCTGTGGCGGGTCCGTGAACAGCCCGCGCCACGCGACCAGTCCCTGGGTCGGCAGGGCCAGCCGCACCGCCACGGGCAGGGGCAGCAGCTGGGCCAGCGCCATGACGGAGGCGACCAGGGCCGGCACCAGCAGGCCCATCGGGGACCGGCCGAGCACGACGGAGCCGAGCAGGCCCAGCGCTGCGAAGGCCGCCGTCGGGGCCAGCACGCTGAGCCATGCCAGCAGGACCGAGCGGGTGGCCTGCGCCGGCTCGATGACGGAGCCGTCGAGGCCCACGAGCGGATGGTTCCCGATGCCGGCGAGGCCGCCCACGGCGCTGGAGACGGCGAGCAGCAGGACCGTCAGGAAGATGACGGTGGTGCTCGCGAGGGCCTTGGCGACGAAGATCCGCCGAGGGGAACGAACGGCCATGACCAGGTGGCGCCAGGTGCCGGTCCGGTCCTCGGCCGCGAAGACGTCGCCCGCGACGAGCGAGGTGAGCAGCGGCAGGCCGTAGGAGCAGGCCGCGTCGAGCACGACGAGCGAGCCCGCCCACCCGGTGGCGCCCATCCAGCGGCCGAAGACGGTGTCCGCCGGCAGCGAGCTCTGGTTGCCCATGACGGCCACGAGGACGCCCGGCCCGAGCAGGCAGGCGAGCAGGAGCAGCCGGATCCGCCACAAGGAGAGGATCTTCAGCAGCTCGAAGCGGTAGGTCTCGTAGAGGGGCGCGGAGCGCGGTGGCGCAGCCGGGTCGGAGGCGGGCTGCGGCGCGGCGGCCAGTGCGGTCGCGGTCATCGGGACTCCTCGCTGTCGTCGGGTGCCGAGGTGCCGGCGCTCGAGCCGGTGAGGGCGAGGAAGGCCGACTCCAGCGGCGAGACGACCGGTGCCAGCTCGCGCACGCCCAGACCGGCAGCCACGAGCCGGACGACGAGCTCGTCCATCGCCTCGAGGCCACCACGCACGAGCAGCTCGGACTGCCCTCGACTTCGCGGCGGCTCCTCCCCGTCGAGGACGCGAAGACCACGTATGCCGTGTGCGACCCGAGCGGCCGCCGCGCGGTCGGTCGTGACGACCTTGTGGTCGACCTCGCCGCTCTCGAGCGCGAGCTTGCTCAGCGTCCCGGTGAAGACCACCCGCCCCGTCGCCAGCAGCGTCACCTCGGTGCACAGCGCAGCCAGGTCGTCCATCCGGTGGCTCGACATGACGACCGCGGTGCCCGACTCGGCCAGGGCGCCGATGACGCCGTGAACGTGGTTCTTGCCGGCCGGGTCGAGCCCGTTGGCCGGCTCGTCGAGCACGAGGAGGCGCGGGCGCGTCAGCAGGGCGGCCGCCAGTCCCAGCCGTTGACGCATGCCCAGGGAGAAGCCGCGCAGCGCGTCGTCGGCGACCGCGCCGAGACCGACCTGCTCGAGCGCACCGGTGACCTCGCGGGCCGCGACGCCCTGGCCGCGCAGCCGCGTCAGGGCCGACAGGTTCTGCCGGGCCGTCAGCGTCGGGTAGAGCCCGGGGCCGTCGACGAACCCCGCCACCCCGTCGGGCACGGCGAGCGCCCGCCCCACGCGGGTCCCGAGGATCTGCAGCGTTCCGCTGTCGGCGACGGCGAGGCCCAGGAGCAGGCCGAGCAAGGTGGTCTTCCCGGCGCCGTTGGGCCCGACGAGGCCGTGGACCTCGCCCTCGGTCACGTCGAGGTCGACCGCGTCGAGTGCGACGACGTCGGCGAAGGTCTTGGAGATGCCGCGGGCCCGGACCGCGAGTGGCGCCTGCATATCGATCCCGTCGACGAAGGAGCGGACACCGAGGAACCTAGGGACCGCCGCGGGCATCGACGGGGCGCTGAACCGAACCTTGCGTTAAGGGCGAGGGGCCTGCGGGCGGGACGTGCAACGACCTGTTGATCCCGTGGGCAGGGTCGGGGCGGCGGCGGCCACGCACCGGGCGGGGCCCACGTCCCCGGTGAGCGCGGCCCACCGAAGGTCGCTCTCCGAGACGCCGACGGCCAGGCCGAGACTGCAGACCACCCGGGCGACGACGGCGCGGGCCGCCTGGGGGCTGACGGGCACCCAGTCGGTGATCAGCTCCATCGCGTCCGGGTCGAACCCCATCCGCACGTCCACCGTCCACCCCGGCGGCAGCTGCACGGTGAGGTCGCCGTCATCCGGAAGACGGAGGCAGCCGACGGAGAGCGGCGCCGAAGAGAGCGGCACCGACGGGAGCGGCACCTCGATCCGGCGGTCACGCCAGCTCAGCCGCAGCGGTCCGGGGTCCGGCTCCTCCCCCGACGCCCGGACGACCAGCGTCACCGGCCCGAGCCAGAAGTCCGGGAAGACCGTGGCGACGCTGTCGTGCCTCACCCGCCACGTCCGCACCGGTTCGAAGCAGCTGAAACCGTAGGCGTCGTACGCCCGATCGAGCAGCGCCGGCAGGTGGGGCACCCGACCCCGCCGACCCGACTCGTAGTTGTGGATCTGCATCTTCGAGACGGGCGGCGTGCCGCGGGTGATCGCGGGCACCGACCGGTCGCGCAGCAGCTCCGTCACGGCCACCGCCGCCTCGGCCTGGGACAGGCCCCGCGCGTTGCGCAGCCGACGATGCAGGGCACGCTGCTCCTCGGGGGTGCGAGGCGGTCTGGGTCCGCCCGGCGGGGCGACCGGGACCACCGCGTCCTGGCCGCGACGCCACTGCTCCTCGAGCAGGTCCCACCGACGTGCGTCGACGAGGCCTCGGACCCGAGTCCGGGCCGCCGCACTGCCGCCGGCGAGACGCCGGACGCTGTCGACGACGAGCCCGAGCATGGGATCGCTCGGGTGGCTCAGGACGACGTCACGCAGGGCCGACGACGAGACCCTGGGCACGCCGAGCCAGTCAGGCGGCACGCCCTGACCGAAGTCCACCCAGACCGGGGTCTGCGTGTGCACCGTGACCGCCCAGTTCGGGTCGAGTCCGGGGGCCTGCATGAACAGGCCCTCCGGCCCCACCTCGTGGTCGATGTCGAAGGCGAAGACGCGGAACCGGGCGAGTCCGTGGACTCGCCCGGTTCGTTGCGGTCTGATCCAGGCCCAGACCGGACCCGACGAGGCGTGGAAGGCGTGGCCCCATCGCGTCCGTGGCTCCAGGATCGACGTCCCGATCGCCCTCGACAGGCCCACGAGGCAGCCGCCGGCCCCGAGGGCGGTGTCGAGCCGGTCCAGCGCTCGTGCCGGGATCCCTCGGGCGCCGGTCTCCCACGCGCTGACCGCGGCTGCGCTCACGTGGACCTGCTCGCCGAGATCGGCCTGGGTGAGGCCGCTCGCCCGTCGCCAGGCCCTGAGCAGGGACCCGGGCGACACCAGCGCGGAGCGTGGGCCGGTGGCTCGCGGCATACGGACGGAGACGGCGCGGCTGCCCGTCAGCCCTTGGCGGGCTGACCGGTGGCGGGGTCGAGGAAGAGGCGCCCGGCGGCCCGGCGACCCCCGTCGTCTGCGGCAGTCGAGAAGTCGAACAGGTTGGTCAGGGGACCGGCCTTCGTGTCGAAGGAGAAGTTGCCGACCCGGCCCGTGTCCCAGTTGTCCTCGACGAACTTCAGGATCGAGGTCTGGTCGGTGATCGTGTGGTCGACGAAGTTCCGCTTCGCGAACGGGGAGATGACGAGCAGCGGCTGCCGGGGGCCGTAGCCGCACCGGTCCTGGTAGCCGCCGGAGACGTCGGCCGCGTTGTCGCCGCACGTGCCCGGACCGGTCAGGGCGTCGTTCGCCTCCTGGCTCTGGTTGACGATCGGGGACATCTGGTGGTCGTACCAGCCGTCGCTGTCGTCATAGGCGACGACGACCGCGGTGTCCTTCCACTCCGGTGTCTTCTGCAGCCGGTTGAGCGTGCCGACGAGGAAGCGCTGCTCGTCGAGCGGCGTCGAGTACCCGGCGTGACCGTCCTGGAAGGCGGCGGCCTTGAGGTAGCTGACCGACGGCATACGCCCGGCGTCGACCGCTGACCAGAAGTCGGTCAGGTCGTACTGGTGGTTCGCCGGGCCCGCGTGCCCGATCTCGGCCGTCGACGCGGGCCGGGTGTGGGCGGGGTTGGCGGTGCTGGCGTAGTACTGGAAGGGCTCGTGGTGCGGGATGTAGTCCTTGCTGACGACGCCGCCGGCGTCGGTGTGCGTGGCCGTGCAGTCGGCGAACCCGCCCTGGAACCAGCCCCAGCTGATGCCCTTGGCGTTCAGCAGGTCGCCGATGTTCTTGTTCTTGGTGTCGACCGAGGCGCTGGTGTCGCGGGAGTCGCAGCGGTCGCCCGTCGGCTGCGGGTCGCCGATCACCGTGCTGCTGGTCGCGGGCACCGCACCGCCGTCCGGGGTGAACCCGTGGGTCTGGCCCGAGACGAGGTTGAGCGCGCCCGGGGTGGAGGGCCCGAACGTCGTGCTGAAGGAGTTGTCGCTCATCGCGAAGTGCTGGGCGTAGTTCCACAGGCCCGTCACGGTGTTGCCGTCGTAGTAGCCCATCACCAGGCCCTTGCCGTGCCCGTAGTCGGCGCACGTGCCGGCGCCGCGACCGACGGTCTCGACGAACTTGTCCATCGCGCCGTGGTCGAAGGCCTTCTGCTCGTCGGTGTACGTGTGGTCCTGGTCGCAGGTCTGCGCCTGCGACCGGGCGAGCCGGAACGGCTGCACCGAGTTCGGGTTGTTCGGCGCCTGCAGCGAGACCCCGAGGCCGTTGACGTCCGGAGTGTTGCGGGCGGCCCTGAACGTCGGCTCGCCCGGGGCGTTCGCGGCGTGCGGGTAGGTCGCGAAGTAGTGGTCGAAGGAGACGTTCTCCTGGTAGATGACGACCAGGTGCTTGACCGGGGTGGTCGTCGATGCCATCCGGTCGTGACCGGCGGCCGGTACGCCAGCGGCCGGTACGCCGGCGGCCGGGGCACCGGCAGCGCCCGCGGCGATCGCCGGGACGGAGGCTGCCAGCAGGGCGGACGCGGCCACTGCGGCCGCCATGGGACCACGCGCCTGACGCGAGGAGAACAAGCTCATGAGGACTCCTGGGGAAGGGGCTTCGCCGTCGGGAAGGAGGCCTCTGTACGTTTTCGCCCGCCCCTGAGAAAGCCCTCCACGCGCGGCGACGCGGGCGTGAACGTTGCGCCAACGGCGG
>JABFXB010000296.1 GCA_013361975.1 Dermatophilaceae bacterium | reverse complement strand
CGTGCAGTACGGCCTCGCCTCGAGCGTGTGGACCAAGGACTTCGGCCGGGCGATGCGGATGAGCCGCAAGCTCGACTTCGGCTGCGTCTGGATCAACACGCACATCCCGATCGTCGCGGAGATGCCTCACGGGGGGTTCAAGCACAGCGGCTACGGCAAGGACCTGTCCATGTACGGACTGGAGGACTACACCCGCGTGAAGCACGTCATGGCCAACATCGACTCCTGAGCGAGTCACCACAGGGGTAGCAGCACCGACGGACAGCGATGTCCGAGCTCCCGGCCCGCTCGGACCGGGAGCGTTCACCAGCACGTGAAGGAGAAGCGTGAACCGCCGTCGTCCCCCCACGGATCCCGGAATCCGGTCCCTGGTCTCCCTGGCCACCTCGTCCGGCCTCTCGCGTCGCGGGTTGCTCGGGGGCGGCGCAGCCGGTCTCGCCGCCCTCGGCCTGTCCGCCTGCGCGCCCCCGGCACCACCCAGCTCGGCCGGGGGCGCCCCGGCCCTGCAGCTGCCGAAGGACGTCTCCGACACCGAGAAGGTCGTCAAGTTCGCCAACTGGACGGCATACCTCGACTTCGACGACAAGACGAAGACCTACCCCACCGCCGAGGCCTTCCAGAAGAAGACCGGGATCGCGGTCACCTACTCGGAGGACATCGAGGACAACGACTCCTACGAGACGAAGATCGAGCCGCAGCTGCAGGCCAAGCAGGACATCGACCGCGACGTCTTCGTCTTCACCGACTGGATGGCCAACCGGGTGATCCAGCGTGGCTTCGTCCAGCCGCTCGAGCTGATCCGCATGCACAACGCCGCGAACATCCGACCGATCCTGCAGGAGGTGTCCTTCGACCCCGGCCGCAACCACTCGCTGACGTGGCAGAGCGGGTTCGCCGGCATCGGCTACCACAAGGGCAAGGTGGGTCGTGAGCTGAAGACGCTCGACGACCTCTTCGCGCCGGACCTCAAGGGCAGGATCACGGCCCTGTCGGAGTTCCGCGACACCGTCGGACTCATCATGCTCTGGCAGGGCGTCGACATCTCGCAGAACTTCACCGAGGCCCAGTTCCAGAAGGGCGTCGACGAGGTCTCGAAGCAGCTGGCGGACGGGCAGATCCGCCGCATCAAGGGCAACTCCTACCTCCAGGACCTGACGAGCGGGAACGCCGTCGCGGGCATCGTCTGGAGCGGTGACATCGCCCAGCTGCAGGCCAACACCAAGGACGACAACTGGACCTTCGTCATGCCCGAGTCCAAGGGGACGCTGTGGAGCGACAACATGATGGTGCCCATCACCTCGCGCCACCGCCGCAACGCCCAGAAGCTGATGGACTACTACTACGACCCGCTCGTCGCCGCGAAGGTCGCCGCCTACGTCGCCTACGTCTGTCCGGTCCAGGGCGCCCAGGAGCAGATGAAGAAGGTCGACCCGTCGCTCGTCGACGACCCGATGATCTTCCCCACGGAGGAGTACCTCAGGAAGGAGACGCGCAGCTTCCGGGCGCTCTCGCCGACCGAGGACCAGAAGTATTCCCAGATCTGGAGCAAGGCGGTGGGCAACTGATGGCCACGAACACCCGCGAGGCGCACGGAGACCTCGTCCTCGAGAACGTCACCAAGGAGTTCGCCGACTTCACGGCCGTCGACGACCTGTCGCTCGTGGTGCCCCGAGGCTCCTTCTTCGCGCTGCTCGGTCCGTCCGGCTGCGGCAAGACGACGACGCTTCGCATGGTCGCCGGGCTCGAACAGCCCACGCACGGAAAGGTGCTCATCGGCCAGACCGACATCACGGGCACCCGCCCGCACGAGCGCCCGGTCAACACGGTCTTCCAGAGCTATGCGCTCTTCCCGCACCTGACCATCCGCGAGAACGTCGCCTTCGGCCCCAAGCGCCGCAAGGCAGCCGATGCGGTGCGCCTCGCCGACGACGCGCTCGAGCTCGTCCAGCTCTCGCACCTGGCGGGTCGCAAGCCGGTCCAGCTCTCCGGTGGGCAGCAGCAGCGTGTGGCCCTGGCCCGCGCTGTCGTCAACCAGCCCGAGGTGCTGCTGCTCGACGAGCCGCTCGGTGCCCTCGACCTCAAGCTGCGCCGGCAGATGCAGGTCGAGCTCAAGCGGATCCAGAGCGAGGTGGGCCTCACGTTCATCCACGTGACGCACGACCAGGAGGAGGCCATGACCATGGCCGACACCGTGGCCGTCATGAACCGTGGCCGCATCGAGCAGATGGGCCCGCCCGAACGGCTCTACGACCTGCCGCAGACGGCCTTCGTCGCGAACTTCGTCGGCCAGTCCAACCTCGGCGTCGGGCGCATCCACGGCACCGACGGGGACTTCATCGTGGCCGAGGTCAGCGACACCAAGGTCCGTATCCCGAAGCAGCGCAGCGAGATCCACGACGGCGAGGTCATGTTCGGCGTGCGACCCGAGAAGGTGCGCATCCACGAGTCCCAGCCCGTCGCCACCGGCAACGACGTGAAGGCCACCGTCATCGACGTCTCCTTCACGGGGGTCGCCACGCAGTACCTCGTCACCGTTCCGAGCGGCGCCAGCTGGACCGTCTACGAGCAGAACCTCGACGTGGAGCCGATCAGTCTCCGGCCCGGTGACGACGTGTGGCTCTCGTGGGACCCGACCCACGCCTTCGGCGTCCCCGTCGACGAGGACGGCCGCAAGGCGGCGCTCGCGGAGGACGGCGCATGACGACCGCCATCGCGGCGAGCGCCCGCGAGGCCGGTGACCCGCAGCTGACGCCGCCGCGGCGCGGGGGGAGGCGACGGGGCTGGATGCCCTACGTCCTGCTGCTGCCCGGACTGCTCTGGCTGACGCTCTTCTTCATCGTCCCGCTCGTCCAGCTCGGCTCGGCGAGCCTGCAGTCGCAGTGGCCCGGCGCTCCCGGCTACTACTACCGCGACGTCAACGGCGCCAACTACCTCGACGCCCTGAGCGCCTACGGGGTGCACTTCCTGCGCTCGCTGGCCTTCGCGGGCATGGCCACGGTGCTGTGCTTCGCCATCGCGTTCCCCCTCGCCTACGCCATGGCGTTCAAGGCGGGCCGGTGGCGCAACGTGATGCTGATCCTCGTCGTCGCCCCGTTCTTCACCTCCTTCATCCTGCGCACCATCGCCTGGCGCCAGATCCTCGCCGACGAGGGCCCGCTGGCGCGCACGCTCAACGCCCTGCACCTGCTGCCGGGCGGTCACATCACCGAGACGTGGGTCGCCGTCGTGGCGGGTCTGACCTACAACTTCCTGCCGTTCATGGTGCTTCCGATCTACACGAGCCTCGAGCGCGCCGACCCACGCCTGCTGGAGGCGGGGCGCGACCTCTACGCCGACCGGCTCACCACGTTGCGCACGGTCACCATCCCGCTGGCGGCACCCGGGATCCTGGCCGGCACGCTGCTCACGTTCATCCCCGCCGCCGGTGACTACGTCAACGCCGAGCTGCTGGGCTCCGACACGAGCACCAAGATGGTCGGCAACGTCATCAACAGCCAGTTCTTCACCGTGCTCGGTGGCTACCCGACGGCGGCTGCGCTCTCGATCAGCCTGATGGTCCTGATCCTCGTGCTCGTCCTCGGCTACGTCCGCCGCTTCGGAACGGAGGAGGTCCTGTGACCCGCGCACGCTCCTGGGTCAGCGACCACATCGCGATGATCATCGCGGTCGCCGTCCTCGTCTACCTCTTCCTTCCGGTCCTCTACACGTTCGTCTTCTCCTTCAACAACTACCGCCGGTCCAACATCGAGTGGGTCTCCGACGGCAGCCCGACGCTCAAGCACTGGGCCAACCCGTGCGGCGCACCCGGTGTCTGCCCGGCCCTTGTCGAGAGCATCAAGATCGGGGCGATCGCGACCCTCGTGGCCACGGCCCTCGGCACCCTCATCGCGTTCGCGCTGGTGCGCTACGTCTTCCGCGGTCGCAGCTCGACGAACGTGCTCGTCTTCCTCCCGATGGCCACCCCCGAGGTGGTGCTCGGTGCGAGCCTGCTGACGATCTTCATCCAGGGCTTCCGCATGGACCTCGGCTTCTGGACGGTGGTCATCGCGCACATCATGTTCTGCATCAGCTTCGTGGTGGTCACGGTCAAGGCTCGCCTCCAGAGCCTCGACCCGCGACTGGAGGAGGCGGCGTCGGACCTCTACGCCAACCCCACGACGACGTTCCTGCGGATCACCTTCCCGCTCGCCCTGCCGGGCATCGTCGCCGCGGCCCTGTTGTCCTTCTCGCTGTCCTTCGACGACTTCATCATCACCAACTTCGTCTCGGGCAACGAGACGACGTTCCCGAAGTTCGTCTACGTCTCCTACACCCGCGGCATCCCGGCCCAGGCCAACGTCATCGGGTTCTCGATGTTCCTCATCGCCGTCCTCTGCGTCATCGCTGCCCAGGTCATCGGCAGCCGGCGTCGCGGGGTCGCGGCCTGACCTCTGGAGTGGATGCTGTTGCGTGTCCTCTTGATCGGCTCCGGCGGGGTCGGTGATGCCGCCGAGCGCATCGCGGCCGAACGTGACGTCTTCGAGCGCTGGGTCGTCGCCGACCACGACGCGTCGCGACTCCCCGGCAAGGCCCCCGAGAACGAACCACCAGACGAGGAATAGGGTTTCAGGCATGGCAGCGGTGACGCAGAAGTCAGTGATCGACTCGGTGCCCAAGGGCCTCTACATCGGCGGGCAGTGGCGCGACGGCGGCGAAGGGCAGACCATCGCGGTCGACGACCCCGCCACCGGCAAGGTGCTCACCCACGTGGCGGCGGCCACGGTCGCCGACGGCCGTGCGGCTCTCGACGCGGCGGTGGCGGCCCAGTCCGACTGGGCGAAGACCCCGCCGCGCGACCGTGGGGAGCTGCTGCGGGCGGCATACGAGAAGATCACCGAGCGCGCGGAGGAGTTCGCGATGCTCATGACCCTCGAGATGGGCAAGACGCTCGCCGAGAGCCGTGGCGAGGTGGCCTACGGCGCCGAGTTCTTCCGCTGGTTCTCGGAGGAGGCGGTGCGCATCTCGGGCCGGTGGTCGACGGCGCCCAACGGTGCGACCCGCCTGATGACGATGAAGCAGCCGGTCGGCCCGACGCTGATGATCACTCCCTGGAACTTCCCGCTGGCCATGGGCACCCGCAAGATCGGCCCCGCGATCGCCGCCGGTTGCACCATGGTCGTGAAGCCCGCCAGCCAGACCCCGCTGACGATGCTGGCGCTCGCCGACCTGCTCCGCGAGTGCGGCCTGCCCGACGGCGTGCTCAACGTCGTCATGACGACCCACGAGACCACCGGCGCGGTCATGGAGCCGCTGATCCGCGACCCGCGGCTGCGCAAGCTCACCTTCACCGGCTCGACGCCGGTGGGCCGGTCGCTCATGGAGCAGGCGTCGCAGGGCATCCTCCGGGTCTCGATGGAGCTCGGCGGCAACGCGCCGTTCCTCGTCTTCGAGGACGCCGACGTCGACAAGGCCGTCGAGGGTGCCATGCTCGCCAAGATGCGCAACATGGGTGAGGCGTGCACCGCGGCCAACCGGTTCTACGTCCACGAGTCCCTCGCCGACGAGTTCAGCGCGAAGCTGGCCCGGCGGATGGGCGCCCTCACCCTCGGCCGGGGCACGAACGACGGGGTCGACGTCGGGCCGCTCGTCGACGAGAAGGCCCGCGACAAGGTGAGCTCGCTCGTCGACGACGCGGTCGCCAAGGGCGCCAAGGTGCTCGTCGGCGGCGCGGTGCCCGACGGCGACGGCTGGTTCTACGAACCGACCGTGCTCGCCGACGTGCCCACCGACGCCGACATGGCGCGAGAGGAGATCTTCGGCCCGGTCGCACCGGTCACGACCTTCCGCACCGATGCCGAGGCAGTCCGGCTCGCCAACGACACCGAGTACGGCCTCGTCGCCTACCTCTTCACCCAGGACCTCTCGCGCGCCATCACGATGAGCGAGGCGCTCGAGTACGGCATGGTCGGCGTCAACCAGGGCATAGTGTCCAACCCCGCAGCCCCGTTCGGTGGCGTCAAGGCCTCCGGCGTCGGCCGCGAGGGTGGGTTCGAGGGCATCGAGGAGTACCTCGAGACCAAGTACGTCGGGATCGCGCTGTAGCCGCTCGTCGCCCCGTCGAGCGAGGGGGCAAAGTGCGCGAAAGCGGCCCGGGCCGCAGGGCCGCCGTGGTGCAATCCCTTCCATGACGACTCAAGCGGGGCGCTTGGGAGGCGGGGCGCTTCGGTCGCTCGCCTCCCTGCTCGACGACACGGACTCGGCGCTGCGGCGCGGGGGGTCGGCGGGTGTGACCGTGTGGTCCTCCGGCTTCCCGGCTCTCGACGACACGCTGACGGGTGGCTTCCGCGCGGGTGAGCTGGTGCTCCTCGGCGGGCCGCAGGGCAACGGCAAGACGACCATCGGCATGCAGTTCGTGCGCAACGCGGTGGCAGCCGGGCGCACGGCGCTCTTCTTCTCCTACGAGCACGAGGCGCAGACGCTCTTCGAGCGCCTCGTGTCCATGGAGGCCGCCGAGCGCATCCCCGGTGAGGTCGCGACCGTGCACGAGGTGCGCCGGGCTCTCGAGTCCGAGTCGGGCGGTCTCACGCTCGAGGACGTCCTCGCGCCGCTTCCCGGAGCCCTGCCCGCGCTCTTCGCCCTCGCCGACTTCGGGGAGCGGCTGCACATCCACGAGTCGAACACCTCGACGACCCTCGCGGAGATCCGGCGGATCGTCGACGAGGTCGCGCAGCAGACCGGCGAGGCCCCGCTCGTCCTCGTCGACTACCTCCAGAAGGTGCCGATCCGCGAAGCCCGCGACGACGACGCCGTGACCGCCGCGGCAGAAGGGCTCAAGGAGCTCGCCCTGCAGGCCGGCGTGCCGGTCGTCGCGGTCGCGGCCGCCGACAAGGCCAGCCTCGGCGCCGGCCGTCGCATGCGCATCCACGACCTCCGGGGCTCGTCCGCGCTCGCCTACGAGTCCGACATCGTGCTCATCCTCAGCGAGAAGGTCGACATCGTCGCCCGCGACCACCTCATCTACGACCTCGGCAACGCCCAGCGCTTCAGCGACTGGTGCGTCGTCACGGTCGAGAAGAACCGTCACGGCCGCGCAGGGGTCGAGCTCGAGTTCCACAAGGACTTCACCCACGGCCGGTTCCACACGGACGGCCAGGAGGTCAAGGAGCGCCTCATCGACGAGCGGGTCTTCGTCAACTGACGGCGACCCTCACCCGAGCAGGTATGCCGTCCGGTCGGGCCCGCGGTCCGCGCGGTTCCGCTCGGGTGGCGTGACGGCATACGTCGGCGGGCCGCGTCGTCAGCGGGCGACGACGGTGACGTTGAGGTCCGGGCGCTCCTCGTCGACCTGCTCGAGGATCTCGACCACCGTCCGGTAGACCTCCGGGTCGGCCTGGCGCAGGGCGCGCGCCTCGTCCCACACCAGCTCGATCGGTACGCCTTGCCGGCCCTCGAGGTCACGCAGGGCGTCGAGGAGGGCGTCCCAGTTGCGTCCGAACCACTCGGGCAGGTCGAGGTCGCTCGCGAACGCCTCGAGCACGCTCTCCTTGTCGTGCCCGCCCGACACGACCCGCACGTCGTGCCCGAGCCAGCGCAGCTGGTCGAGGTGGTCGTCCGCCTCGCTGTGGCGGCCGAGGAACGTCGTCACGCACCCTCCTTCACGCGTCGGAACGACGCGTAGTGGTCGTCGGTCCAGTAGATCTCGCCGCTGCGGCCGATGATGATTCGCCGCGGCCCGCGGTCGTCGGATCCGGGTGTCACGACCGTGAACTCGCGGTAGTAGCCACGAGCCTGCTTGGGCAGCAGGCGCTCCCGGTTGTCGAAGGTCTTGTTGTCGTTGCGGGGGAAGGGAAAGGGGCCACCCGCACGGATCAGCTCCAAGGTGTCGTGGGCCTCGCGCGGTAGTGCCGACTCGTCGATCCATGCCAGGCCCGAACTGGTGTCCGTGCCGCTGGAGGCCGCAGGCCCTGTGGTCTCGTGCGTCGCCCTGGTGTCGACCGAGGTGGGGACGGCCGACGTGGCGCCTCCGTGCGCGTCGGAGGGTCCCTGGGCCGCGCGCACCACGAGCCATGCCAGCACGACGAGGGCCGCGACCATGACGCCGAGCAGGACCCGGCGTGACGAGATCGACCTCACGTCGTCATCATGCCCGAGGACCCAGCCCTCCAGTCCCTGCTCGACGCGTCGATCGCGCGGTCCACCGGGCACCTGCGCTGGACGGCGCACTACGGCAGCAGCACCTTCTCCTGGGGCGACGACACCGGCATGTACCGCCTGCGCAAGAGGGGGCCGTCGCCTACGCGGTCAAGCGCGACGAGCTGATGCGGGCGAGGGGAGTGACCGCCCGACCCGGCACTGCGGAACAATGCCCGGGTGACTGAGACCCCGGCC